>JANYFT010000213.1 GCA_025359625.1 Ferruginibacter sp. | reverse complement strand
TTTGAGCCGGCATAAACTATAAATTATTGAACTCTGGCGGCGAGTTCCTTGATTTTAGGCTTATATTGAAAATTTCAGCCTTTTTATTCGCAGCCTTGATTTTTTTTGTTTCTTTTTTTTATCAAGAAAAAAAAGAAAATGATATTTAACACAAAAGAATAAACCGTTGCGAACTAAAGGTCTAATTCTATAAAATAAAACACAAAAGCCTCTAACAATTAAAAATATGCGTGTATAATAAGCTGATTGCAATTATACAAATTTAGCGGTTGCCAATAATTGCTTATATTGTTGTGTTGGCGATAAGGCTACATCAACTTTAAACTAAATGTAATTTCAATTTTATGGAAGCAGCAACTTTTGACAAAAATGAAATATTTGCTACAACTGGTGAAACAATATCTGAGCTTAAAGATTTAATGTTATCCGTTGATGAAAATAAAATAAACACTATCCCCTATGAAGGTAGTTGGACGGCACCTCAATTGCTAACACACGTTACGAAATCGCTTAACGGAATGGCGAAGACAGTGCTAATGCCTGCAGAACCAGCGAAAAGAGATCCAGGAGAGAGAATAGAAGAATTAAAAAAAATCTTTTTAGACTTTTCCAAAAAACTAAACTCCAGATTTTATTATGCCGGAAGAAGGCATATATGAAAGACAGGCTACTATCAATAAGTTAAATAACTCTTTCGCCGAATTTATGGAGAATGCAAACACGGCAAACTTAAATGATCTTGTGGAAGGCCTGCCTCTTGGTCCAATTACAAAGTTAGAGATCATTCATTTCACCTTATTTCATACACAGCGACATTTACACCAAATGAAAAAAATTTGCGAGGCTTTAAAAAGATAAATAAAGCAGTATTATCCAATTAGCACCAACCGCTAACAGTAAAAACAATAACCAAAACATTCTACAAATATTAAACAGTTTAGCAATGAAAACAGTATTTGACAAAACAACAAGAGATGAATTGATAAGTAGAATGAATACGCTTAACGAAAACAGTATAGCACAATGGGGCAAGATGAATATTTACCAGATGATGAAACATTGTACACTATGGGAAGAATGGATAGCAGGTAATGAAAATTATAAACAAATATTTATTGGTCGCTTGTTTGGTAAAATGGCTTTAAAAAATATTTTAAAAGACGAGAAACCCCTGAGACAAAATACACCCACCATACGAGAATTCAGGATAAAAGAGAAGGAGGGGGATGTAATATCTGAAAGAACAAAATGGGTTGCACTTATTAACGATTATGCACATTTTTCAAAGCAAGGCTTTATACATCCTTTTTTTGGAAAGATGACAAAAGAACAAATTGGCTATTTGGCTTATAAACATTCTGACCACCACCTTCGACAATTTAATAGTTAACTAAAAAACTAATATACTGTCGGTGAAACAACCAACTGCTAACATTAACACCACAACCCAAAGCCTCCACGATACAGCTAACAGTTATCAGTTAAAACTTACAAATAAATCACAACCGTTTCCAGGCGAAGAAATAATATTTACTTCCCCGTTAAATAAAGAAGCCCTTGTTCTAATATTTATTAAGCCAATACCGTTTGCTTTCTGCGAAATGTCAAAACCAACTCCGTCATCTTTTATACTAAGTATTATCTTATCATTAACCTGCATCAAATCTACATTGATGGTGTTGGCTTTTGCATGTTTAAGAATATTATTTAATTGCTCCTGCGCTATCCGGTATATTGCCAACTTAAGTTTATGTTCAATAATATCCTCGTCAATTTTCAGTTCGTTTTTAATAGTTATCCCGCTGCCTTTTGAAAGCGTTCCAGTTAAATAATCAAGCGAATTTAAAAGGCCAAATTCGTTTAGAAAAGGAGATATCAGCGAATGAGATAAATTGCGTATCTCGCTGATAGCAGTTTCAATAAATTTATCCACGTCTTCCATTACAGGGAGTGAGTTTGCTGATTGTTTTGCAATACCCACATACATGCGTGCAGTAGCCAAAAGCTGGTTCACATTATCGTGCAGTTCAAGGCTAATCTGGTGCCGCTCATTTTCTTCTGCAGTAATTACAGCATCGGTAATTTCCATTTGCTTTTTCAATCTCTCTTCTTCCAGTTTCTGCTCCAGCATTCTTTTTTCGGTAATGTCAGATACTGCCATCATCAGGCCATACACATTATTGTCGCTTGTTAATATAGGGAACAATCTAACATAATACCAGTTAAATAAACCACCCGGCTGAGGATAACTCACTTCATAATTAATATGCTTGCCGGTAAGCACAGCTTTCATATAACTTAACAATTGCTGCTGCTTTTCTACCGGAAAATAATCCAGGAAGTATTCACTTATCTCGATAGTATGCCCTAACTCGATATTTGCAAAAGTAAAAGCACGATGATTATAAGACATAATTTGAAGATCATGATCCAGTAAAACGTAAATAGTATCGGTAGTATTAAAAATAGTGTGCAGATTGGCTTCAGATTTTTTTAATATGCCATCTACTTTTTTAAGCGGCCTAATATCCCGTGCTATCACCAGTATGCGGTTATCAACTATTTTTTTTGAATTAGCCTCTACATAAATAACAGTACCGTTGTTATGAATCATTTTTCTTTCAGTGAAAATATTTTTTCCTTCCGCCAACAAATCAAAATGCAACGGTTCAATTTTTAGGTGGTCTGCGTCTATCAATGCCCTTACATTTAATTGCAGCAATTCTTTTTTAGTATAGCCAAACATGGCACAAAGACTTGAGTTAACATCTATTAAATTTCCATCAAAATCAGAAACCATAATGGCATCGGTAGCCTGTTCAAACACAAAATGATAAATATCATTGTTAGGGGCTTCATTTTTATTGGCTAATAAGGCTTTTTCGGGCGAAATTGTTTTATAGGCTATATCTAAATTAGTAGTTTGTTTGATGCACATGTTCCTGTTTTTTTTGAAAGTGCAAAATTCTTTCTTCTACAATAAAAAACGCTTAATTAAACAAAGAAACATCTTCGATTATCAAATAAATGCAGACCTGTATTTTGTAGGTGACACAGTTTCGAACCTTTTAAAGAAAGAAGAAAAATAATTGGGGTCATTAAAGCCCAGGTGGTAAGATATTTCTTTTACTGAAAGATTTGTTGAATGGAGTAAATATTTTATTTCTATCTGTAACCTGTTTTGTATAAATTCTTTTGCAGTTTTGCCGGTATGTTTTTTAATAAGCGAATTAAGATAATTGGGGTGCACATTTAACTGTTTTGCATAAAAGCTTACAGTGCGTTGCTGCATAAAATTTATTTCTACCAGGTTGCTGAATTTTTTAATTATATCAATTAAAAAAACATTAGTTTCAAAATTTAATTGTTCATCAAATAACCGCTCACTTTTTATCAGCAGTTCAATAACCTTTAAGGCGATGAGCCCGTTTTTTTCGGTATCATTCCCCCGGTTTTCTGTAAGCAGGGTTTCAAAAATACCTGCAATCTCCGCTGCATCTTTATCATCGAGTTGAATGGAGGGTTGAAAAGACCCGGTTAATATTTTTTTGTTCTCAATATGCTGATGCGGAAAATTATTTTGCAAAAAGAAATCTATGTTGAACAGTATAAGATATCCCGCCATATCCAATGTCCAGTTTTTACTGGATGTTATAACCCGTGAAGGAACAACAATCAGCGTATTTTTAATTGCCTTAAATTGATATATGCCGGTAATAAATTCGCCTGATCCTTTTTTTATTAATCCAATGCGGTGATAAGACCATCTGTTGGGCGGGATAATCCTATTGGTATCACGCATTACATCTTCAAAACGGTATACCTGAAAATCGAATTTAGTTGTTAAGCTATTGTCAAGTTCAACAACATTTTCACGGGCATTGCTGCGCAGCACTTTTCTAAACTCACTCAATAATATTTCATCTTCCCTCAACATTATAAACAAAATACAAAATTAATCTCAACATATATAATACTGTTTTATTTGGCCAATAACAACAACATTGGCCTTATTAGAATGTGTAAAGTATTTGGTGCAAAAGAGAGCAATACCAACAAAGGCGTCAAAAAATAATATTGGATTAGGCATTTACTTCGCAAATGAATGCTATTGTGGCCTCGAATAAAAATTTCAGCCTTTTTATTCGGAGCCTTGATTTTTTTTGTTTCTTTTTTTTATCAAGAAAAAAAAGTAAGCAGGAACCAGCTAGAACTAATAGAAGTGCCACTTTGCGTAACTAATACCTAATTCTATTTAT
>JANYFT010000147.1 GCA_025359625.1 Ferruginibacter sp. | reverse complement strand
TTGATGCCATTTTTAAAATCGGCATACAAATGCCATTTTTTCATTGGCTGCAAAAACATGGTTGCATTAAATTTTTTCTCGCTGGCATCAACAGCATTCAATTTTACATTCTTTATTTTAGCAGATACTTTTTCCATATCTGCATTGTCTGCCAACTGTGCAAAGGTTTGTGTAAAGTTGCTGCCCCAGGGATGTTCCATTGTTTTTATCCAGGGATTTTGAATTAAATACAATTCCCACGGCATTATATAATTTAGTTCTCTGAAAGAAGTGTTGTAGGGCAGGTCTTCATAAACAGCAGTTACTTTCAAATCTACTTTATTGTCCAGTTTCAATATTTTATCAATAGGTTCCTCATTGCCAAAATAGGCATTGGCCACCGATGCTGAAAGCATAATGGAATAAGGTTCTTTTAAACCATTAGCAGTTCCTTTTATAATTTTTAAAGACAGCATGTCCGCAACACCTGTTTCAAAAAAAGAACCAGTCTTTAACAGTTTCTTTTCGCCATACGCCAATGTATGTTGGTTATTCCAGGAAGACTGGAGTACATATTTAAAATCGCTCCCGTATTTACTCCTGATCTCCTGTGACAATATTGCCGGGTTAGAAAACTGCGTTCCGATTTCACCATTAAAATTCTGGTTCTGCATTACCCTTGCAATACGCTCATAATTCTTATGATATTTATCATAATTCAGTTCATCATAAATCCAAAGGCCAATCATCATTGCCACTGCCATACCCACAGCAAGGCCACCAATATTTATAGCACTATAACCTTTACTGTTTATGAGGTTGCGCCACGCAATTTTGAAATAGTTTTTTATCATTGTTTATAGTTTTGCCCCCATCTTCGCCGCGGCGGAGGGTAATTTGAACACTTCAATTTTATTCGCAGGTTCTACAGTATCAATTATGCTAATCTGCTTTTATACTTTTTCTAGAGTTAACAAGTTCTTGTTGTTTATGCACACCATTTCCCCTCAATCCATTTTATCAATCAGCATAGTGCCAATATGCAATCCCTTCACTATTTCGGGATCGCCTTTGTAATGCAATTTCGATTCACCAAAGGCGGTCATCTTAATTTTATCGGATGCATTCAAAGTAAAATCTGCGTCGCCGTAAGCAATGATGTAGCCTGTTCGGCCATTAACGGCAACCGTATTGATTTTACTTTCCCCATACGAAGTGTAGTGCTGCTCTTTAATAGTTCCAGCTTTTATTTCAAGTGCAATTTCGCCGTACAATTTTGTATACAGTTCACCAAAGTTCACTTCATTAAATGTAACTTTTGATTCACCATAGATCCTAAGATTAAACTTATAAGCCGATAGCGGGCTTTTAAATAATTGTGTTTCTTCACCCCGGATAGAAAGCTCATTCAGCATTTTATAGGTGATGATTGCGGTAACAATAGTGCCACTGTAAATGGAATGTTTTTCTTTGTACCCATTGTTATAAGTGGTTTCATTTTTGGGAATTTGTTTGGCGCCGTCCAGGTATACCCACAGCGTTTTGCCATTTACTTCAACATGCAGTTTATTTTTATCTACCGTACAATTTTCAATGTTAACTTCCTCCTTATCGCCCTCAACAAATGTTACCTGTATATAGGGACTTACGATGATCTTTTCAAAATGGGCTACCGTAGTTGCTTGTCCATACATGCTGTAGGGTACAATCAGCAGCAAGGCTGAAATAAAAATTATAATCATTTTCATATTTATCAATTTATCGGTTGCTATAAATATTATTGTTTTTAAACTTTTTGTCCCGGCTAAAAAACAGCTTTGATCAACATCGTTGTGTCACTCCCTTGTACTTTCCCAGCTTTGTGGTACTCTTCTTAAACTTGCTACTGTATTCGTTTTATTTGAAATCATTTGCTACAAAGGGGTAACTCCTTCGGAGTTAAAAACAAATAAAAACACACAAATATTTTTTTGCTCCATAGGAGCACCCGCTTTGTAATACTCATCCACATTATAACATTTGCTCCATCGGAGCATCCGCTTATAATCTACAAAGGGGTAGCTCCTATGGAGCTGAAAACAAATAAAATCGTACAATCATTTTCCACAAAGCCGTAACTCCTACAGAGTTAAAAAAAACAATAACAAATTCCTACAAAGCGGCAGCTCCTCCGAAACTGAAGCCTATTGCCTTACCCCCCTTTAGGGGATGGGGGCTCTATTCGCTTCGCAAACTTTTTACCGGGTTTAATACAGCCGCTTTTATAGCCTGGATACTGACCGTGAGAACCGTTATCATTACTGCAATGATCGCTGAAACAATGAATACACCCGGACCTATACTGATACGGTAGTTATACTGCTGTAACCAGTGTTGTAAAAAATAGAGTGCTACCGGCGAAGCGATCACACAGCTAATAATTACCAACAGGATAAAATCTTTGGAAAGCATCAGCCACACTTGTGATATGGAGGCACCCATCACTTTACGGATACCGATCTCTTTGGTGCGCTGCTCGGCCACGTAAGCCGCCAGGCCGAACAGGCCCAGGCAGGATATAAAAATAGCCAGTCCTGCAAAAACGCCGGCCAGTTTACCTACAAGTACTTCCAGGTTAAATTTGTTGTTATACTCGTCGTCAACAAACTGATAGATGTAGGGATAAGCCGGGTTATACATATTGAAAATTTTGGTGATCTTGTCGATGGCATCATGGGTTTTAACATTTGCTGCCAAACGGTAGATGACATAGTTGCCGCCGCGGCCATGGTTAAATACAGTTGGCTCAACCGGGGTAAACGGCGATTCCATTAAGGCATCTTTAACCACGCCTATAATTCTTGCCGGACCTTTTATATGATCATAAGTGATCAACTGGTTTAACGGGTTTTTTAAACCCATCCGTTTAACGGCGGCTTCGTTGA
>JANYFT010000119.1 GCA_025359625.1 Ferruginibacter sp. | reverse complement strand
AGGGGCATAATTAATAGGCAAGTGACGCCATTGGCAACCTGTTTTTGTTAGGTAGCAGATTGCTTCCCAAATTTGTCTTAGATTATGTTTTGATTTTCGTTTGAAACTCAACAAACTTTCAATAATTTGCCATTGAAAGTTTGTTGAAAAGTGGTGGGGTTTTGTCATTCCACTACTATCGGGCAACTTTTATTTTTATCCAATTTTACTTCTCAACTTATACACATACAAAAATCTAAATAATTAATTCAAACAGCTTCTGAATGTTACCACAATATTTGTTAATCTATAAAGGGTTTTGTTTAAACGATAATTTTAATGACTATCCGCAATTGAGTGCAACTTTACTGTTTAAACGACTCTTAATAAAAATTCAATTAAAAAACCTCATCCCAACCCTTCTCCAAAGGAGAAGGAACTGGAAGATTGAAGCGAAAACGGGTATATTTCGATTTAATATTTTTTTGCACCTGATTGCGGATAGTCATTAATTTTATAATATATCTTAGACCTTGAATCAACTTTGCTACCCATATACAAAGTAGCTCAATTTCCTTTCCCTCAGTAATTTTGGCGTAAATCTTAAAATCAAATTTCATATTAAAAGACTATAGAAAAAGTAAGAGTGCCTGTTTAACAAAGGACTCTTAAAAAAAAATTCAGAAAAAATTAGTAGCCTGGGTTCTGATTTACAATACCATTCGTTTCGCTAATTACCTTTACTGGTAACGGATAAAGCGTATCGTTAGCATTTGCGAAAGGTGATCCCTGACTTGCAGAATATTGATAAAAAGTCCCCCACCTTATCATGTCTTCCCTCCTTTGTCCTTCACACCAGAATTCGAATAACCGCTCATCCATAATTTTACTTAAAAATTGTGTTTTGGATAAGCTACCGTCAGGAAAGGGAGCAACACCCGCCCGGTTGCGAACATCATTGATAAGTGCATAAGCCTCAGCAGTTGGGCCATTTAGATTATTAATAGCTTCAGCTAATAATAGTTCTACGTCAGCATACCTCCAAACAATAATATCAACTCCAGAACCACCACCGGTTGCACCAGGATCGGGGCCATATTTCATAGGAATAGCTCCTATTAAGGGAGGATAATACACACCGTTTATTGTCCCACCTGTTTTAGCATCGAACAACGTTCCGTTCAGATCAACGGGATATTTCCTAAATAACCTAGTTGTACGTTTATCATTAGGGTCAAACTTTCCCTGGGTACTCCATGGCATTTTATATCCGCTCCATTTTTGCAATGGCAATCCGGACGGATCTACATACTCAGGCACACCAGGCAGTACATCCGATAGCCAATTATTATAGCTAAGGTTTGCACTTGAATTGCAAGGGATGGATAAAATAATTTCGCTATTTCCCCCTTTATTTTTTATAGTAAAATTATCGACATAGTTGGTGTTTAAACTATAGCCCATACCTCTAATTTGTTCACCAATAGTCACTGCATCATTCCACCTTCTTTCTTTCATATACAATTTCATCAATCCTGTTAAGCAGGCACCCTTTGAAAAACGCCCATAATCATTCCCTGAAAAAGCAGCAGGCAGCACAGATGCAGCCTGCTTATAATCACTTTCAATATAAGCTACCATTGAATCATGTGACGGTCTTGGTATAGGTTTCGTATTAGGATTTTCAGCAGTTGTAGGGTCGAGTCTTATTGGTACAGGGCCATAAAGACTATATAAAACCTGAGAATAACACCCACGCAAACCATGCAATTCGGCTAAATATTGTTTTTTTAAATTAGCGTCCATATCAATACCTGATATTTTGTCTATATATATGGTAATTTCAGTTATAACTGGCATTAACCCTGTATAAATCCCTGTTATGACATCGTCATCGGTTGATAGTTGCAATTGATTCATCCTTTTCCATCCCGGCCAACCCCAGGAGCAGATAAGTTCATCTGTCTGCATGGATGACTGCGTTTTCCATCCAAAATTTGAACCGCTCCATCCACCTTCACTAATATTCCATCCACCAAGCATACCTGCGTACATTGCAGTTACAGCTGCCTTTGCATCGCTTGCCGTTTTAAAAAAAGTGGAAGTAGAAAACTGGCTAAAAACGACTGGGTCCAACTTTTTTTCGCAAGAGTTTTCAAATATACTTATGACTATTAAAGCGATAATAAGTTTGCAATACTTTTTGATTAAATATTTCATATGAAAAAAGTTTTTTATTATAAATAAGTTTACAAAATATCGTTCCTGTTTGAAAATTGAAAATTTACTTCTAGAAGGTTACATTAAGTGCCAAAATAATTGATTTTGTTAACGGATATCCCCTATAATTTTGAAGTTCGGGATCTAATCCTTTATAGTTAGTAATTACAAATGGATTTTGTATCGCAGTAGATAATCTTACACTACTAAAAATATGTTGTTTTTGAAGTAAAGAAGATGAAAATGTATACCCTAAATTAATATCCCTACAACGAATGAAATCATTTTTCTCATACCAGAAACTTGAGTTACCCTGAGCATCACTACCTCCTGAGTTTAACCCAGTAGGCCAATTGCTATTTGGATTTTTTGAAGACCAGGCTTGTTTTCCGAAAGATAATGTATTATAGCCAAAAGCGGCATTAGCTTCTAATCCAAAAGCTGCTTTATAATCATAATTAAACTTTAAACCGCCGGTAATTCCATACATATAAATGGAGAAATCAAAGTTATTAAACTTAAAAGTATTACCGAACCCAAAACTAAGTTTTGGTAGGCTGCTGCCCAAATATCCAATATCTGCGGAGTTTATCTGGCCATCGGGCTTTCCTGTTAAATTACCATTTGCATCATAACCATTGAAATCTTTAAGCACAATACCGCCAGGAATAAGTCCGGGCATTTGTACTGGCACCTGTCCTTTTCCTTTGTATATCCCATCACTTAGAAATGTATAAATAGCGCCATCATCAAATTGTCCATATGGATCTTTATATTTTTCAAGCGTTTTAAGTGCATCAGGCGAACGTTTTACCCATAAACTATAAAAATGCGAAAGTGTAAAAGATGTATTCCACTCAAACCCGGTTTTTGCATTGCTAAGGATATTTTTTGATTGTAACCCTATTTCCCATCCTTTTGATCTTGTTTCTCCGGCATTGTCTGCAACAGAAGTAACTGGAAAATCAGTGGTTAGTGGAACAAAACTCAGAAGGTTAGAAATAGTCTTGTTAAAGTAATCGAATGTACCAGTAATACGGCCATGTACTAATTGGTAATCTAATCCCAAATTTATTTCTTTCACTGTTTCCCAAGTTAAATTAGGATTGGCCACCTGACTTAAACTTACACCCGTATTTTGAGTATTGTTAAATACATAATTAACGCCGGTAGAATAATAAGCAAAAGCGCTGCCGCCAATATTACTATTACCAGTTGATCCGTAACTTGTTCTTAGTTTTAAATAATTAAACGCAGGTAAAACGTTTTTAAAGAAGGGCTCCTCAGACAGGATCCATCCTGCTGAAAAGGAAGGGAAATAACCGAACTTCTTATTTTTTGCAAAAACAGAAGAACCGTCTCTTCTCAAAGAAACAGAGAGAAAATATTTTTCTTTTAATGAA
>JANYFT010000095.1 GCA_025359625.1 Ferruginibacter sp. | reverse complement strand
CTGCAAATGCAGCAAAACTATCATTGAGTTCCGACTCATACCGCCCGGCTTTTTTTACCGCTGATTTTAAATTATCCGGAACAATGGCTTCGGGTACACCGCCATAAAAATGCAGAGCCCGCTCGCAGGCCAATATAAAATCATCTTTCTTTTGAGAAGCAACTGCTGTAACATAGGTTAGCTGACTACACCCTAAAATAGCAACAAAGACTTCCACCTCCTGTACCTCGCCAGTGGCAGTATCTACTACCTGTAAACGCTTTCCGGTAAAATCGATAAAGAGTTTATCGCCGGCCTTGTGGTGCACACGCATGGAAGGTTTGCTCATGCCCATGTACGTATTGAGCCGCACCAAAAAAGCGGAATGCTTGTACCCTTCAGGATACTGGCGGATATAATCCGCATAAATCATTCCTTTGGTTACACCACGTTTCTTTAGCCTGGCTGTCAGCTCCGGTAACAGGGCTTCCAGATCAATAAGCCGGCTACTTTCTTTTTTTGGCTTTACAATCAAAAAGGCTTTGGCAAGCTGGCCGTCACTCATGGTTTCTACCCGTTCAATGGTAAGCCGTAACGCTACAAACTGCAGCAGGTATTTCTTTACAGTGTTGCGTGCTGTACCCGTTGTTTTGCTGATGAACTTACTGCCTCTTCCTTCTGAGTAAAGCCGCAATATTTGCCTGATTTTAAACATATCAATTGTTTTGTTGGACATAAATAATCTCCCGTTGTTTTGGTTAAAACAACCGATTATTATCCTACAAAAGCAACTGTTCTTTATGCAATGATTTAGGGGGTCAATTTCAGCCGGTATCAGGGGGTCAATTTAAAATGGCCGGAGGGGGTCAGTTTGTTTTGGCGCAAGGGGGTCAATTTGCGTGGGTTTTCCACCTGTGAAGCTTAATGATTGCTATTAGCGGGGGCAAAAAAATAATTTTAAGTAGAGGGGATAAAACTTGTCTATGGATAAAGATTATATCGCACCCCTACAAGAAAAAGGCCTTGTGGTGGAGCAGAGAAATCAGCTTTTGTGCAATCTTTGCTTTCTATGATGGTACAAAAATCGGCGATTGAAATTTTTCCTGTACCTACTTTTAGCATCGTTCCAACCAGGCCTCTCACCATCCCCCGTAAAAAGCGATTGGCTTCCACCTTGTAAACAGTGAGATTATTCTCTACTGACCATTCGCTTTTAAGTATGGTGCAAATAAATGTTTTTACCTGGGTGTTTCTTTTTGAGAATGAAGTAAAATCCTGGTAATTCAATAATAGACCGGCAGCTTCCTGCAATTTATTGATGTTTAAAGTGTAAGGATAATAATATGCCCTGTCTGCAACAAACGGATCTTTGTGCTGATAAACTACATATTTATATGACCTGCTGAGTGCATTGAACCTGCTATGTGCATTACTATCTACCTCGAATATGCATTTTACTACAATGTCATCCGGTAAGATGGCATTCAGGTTGTAAATAATATTGTCCAGTATTTCTTTTGAGGGCAAACTGGCGGCATCAAAATGAAAATAATTACTTATTGCATGCACGCCTGCATCTGTTCTTGAGGAGCAGGTTAATACAATGTCTTCTTTAAAAAAGATTTTTAACGCTTTTTCAATTTCGGCCTGGATAGAGTTGGCATTTTGTTGTATCTGAAATCCTGAATAACCTGTACCCTTGTAAGCAACTTCTATAAAATAACGTAGCATGTAATGTTTTGTGGCTTACGCTTAAAGCAATATCAATGTTTTATCATTACTCTAAAACGGTTAATATAATAGGTTTCTGATAACTGGCCTTCCAACAAACTATAATTTTGAGAATCAGATACAAAAGGATAAGCCACATCAAAGAAACTATACCTTCCTGAATCTTTTAAAAACAGTACACTTAAATTTTTAAGTTGCTCAGTAGTAAAGCATCTGCTTTTAAACGCTTTTTTTGCTGCCATGATCATGTCTTCCGGATTTTCCTCTCCTGCCATTTTTTTTCGCAGCTTTAAAAAATCTTCGTTGGTTGCAAAATTTTTACAATCAGAATTAATCATTACTGTTTTTGAAATGACTTGCTGAACTATAGCATCAGGCTTAACTTCTGTTATCTTTTTATTAGGATTAGTCAATTCCACTTCTATAAATTTGTTATCCTTTTTCTTTACTTCCGCTTGAATTGGTACCGCCTCTATTTCTTTAACTTTAATTTCCTCTTTAGGTTTTATATCAGTTTCAATTTTTACTTGTGAATTGTCAACTACATCTTTATCTACAGCAATAAAAACTCTAATGGTATCCAGTATTGCATTAGCAGTATCTATATAAACCATCTCTATCCCATCAGTAGTTTTATTTATTATTTTTTTTATGATTGTTGAACGGTTTATTGCAGGAGCAACTTTGGGCAATTCCGCTACTTCATTTTTTATGTGAGCTGAAACTACTGGTGAATCAGTTTTTGATATTTCGGAAACTTTATTTTGGGTTGATGCAGCAACAATTGCTGGTGAAAGTTTTTGCGCCTCCTCTAATTTATCTTTTTCTGGCAATGGAGATACGGATGATTGAGTTTTGGGTTTTTCCAACACTTTACTTTGAACAGGTGCCGAAATTAATAATGGCTCAATTTTCACCTCTTCCTTAACCGCTTTTTTTATTTCTTCTTTTGGCGGCTCCTTCTGCTTAATGGTTGGATCGTTCACTACTGAAGAAAGCATATTTGAGAATGCATCGGATTTTACATCTGTAACAACATCAACTTTCTTTTCGTTATTATCTGCCATCAATACATTTAATGATTGCAGATTAAAAAATCCCCAGCCCTTATCACCAAAATTTTTTAGCAGGTAGCCGAGATCTTTGTCATCAACAGCACAACGAATATTTTGCTCCGTCCACTCATTTTTTGGAAAACCAATAACAAAATTGTAAACCCCGGTTTTTAATTTAGAAACCACCAGGTAACCAGAAACAGTTGAACTGTACACTTTTTTATCAAGCTTAACATAAAAAGGTTGTTTATTGTCTGCTTGTATATAAATGAAATGATTTTGCTGTGCTTTTATATTAATTGAAATAAAGAGACAGGTAAAAAAAAGGCCAACCTTTATATGCTTCATGCTTTGTTATGCTTTGATTACAAAACTACTTATTATAGTTATCGTTTTGCTATTTATCCAAAAATTCGTTTTGGGTTAACAACACTAAGGCTATTTTTGCAATCAAAAATAAAATGTTGATATGAAGAAAATGTTCCTTTTTATTGCACTCTTTACGAATATTACTATTTCAAAAGCCCAGTCTGTCGATTCTATAAATACTGTTAATGTAGCAAATACATACCGGGGTAGTTATCCAAAAATCAATGACCTGGTGCATACCAAACTGGAGGTAAAATTTGATTTTACTAAATCGTGGATGTATGGCAAAGCATGGATTACCCTTAAGCCCCATTTTTATGCAACAGATTCTTTAACACTGGATGCAAAAGGGATGGATATTAAAGAAGTGGCAATAATGAAAGGCATTACCAAAACATCACTGAAATATAAGTATGATAGTACACAGTTATTTATTACCCTGGATAAGAATTATAACGGTGGTGAAAATTATACTCTTTATATTAATTACATCTCCAGGCCAAACGATTTAAGGGCGCAGGGAAGTGCAGCAATTACACAAGCTAAAGGTTTATACTTTATTAACCCAACAGGTGAGGTTAAAGATAAGCCTACACAGATATGGACACAAGGCGAAACAGAAGCCAATAGTGTTTGGATGCCTACGATAGATAAGCCCAATCAAAAAAGTACGGAAGAAATTTATATGACAGTGCCTGCAAAATATGTAACCCTAAGCAACGGCTTACTTATTAAACAAAAGAAAAATGCAGATGGTTCAAGAACCGATTACTGGAAAATGGATTTGCCACATGCCCCTTACTTATTTTTTATGGGCATGGGTGATTTTGCCATTGTTAAAGACAAATACAAAACAATACCTGTAGACTTTTATGTAGAAAAAAAATATGAATCTGTGGCACGGAAAATTTTTGGCAACACCCCGGAAATGATTGGCTTTTATGAGAAGATATTAGGGGTGCCCTACCAGTGGCCAAAGTACGACCAGATTGTTGGAAGAGATTATGTAAGTGGCGCCATGGAAAATACTACTGCAACCCTGCACCAGGAAAGCGCCTATCAAAATGCAAGGCAACTGGTTGATGGAAACAGTTGGGAAGAAACGATTGCCCACGAACTTTTTCACCATTGGTTTGGCGATTTGGTTACAGCAGAAAGCTGGAGCAACCTTACTGTAAATGAAAGTTTTGCCAACTATAGCGAATACTTATGGGACGAATATAAACATGGTAAAGATTTTGCTGACCAACATAATTTTGAAGACATGCTGGGCTATCTGCAAAGCAGTGGTGATAAAAAAACCCTTGTTCGGTATAGGTATGCGGATAAGGAAGACATGTTTGATGCAATAAGCTACAATAAAGGTGGCCGCATTTTAAACATGCTTCGTAATTATGTAGGTGACGATGCCTTCTTTAAATCGCTCAATAATTATTTAACTACCAATAAATTCAAAACAGCTGAAGCAGGGCAATTGCGTTTGGCTTTTGAACAAGTAACCGGTGAGGATATGAACTGGTTTTGGAACCAGTGGTATTATGGCAGCGGGCACCCTAAAATAAAGATTAATTATTTATATGATGATGCTAAAAACGAAGCGCAGGTAATAATTGAGCAAACACAAAACACAGATAAAGTATTTCGTTTACCCATCGCCATTGACATTTATACGGGTGCCAATAAAGTAAGAAATAAAGTATTGATTAAAAATAAAATCGACACGTTTACATTCGGCTACACCAAACACCCCGATTTAATTAATGTAGATGCTGATAAGATTTTACTGTGTGAAAAAACAGATAATAAAACAGCCCAAAACTTTATTCAGCAGTTTAAATTTGCGCCCAATTATCTGGATAGAAAAGAAGCTTTGGATTATTTTGCTGTAAAAGAAATGAAAGAATTATCAATGGGTTTTACTGATAAATTTGCGGGGTTAAGAAGTCAAACTATTGAAAGTATTTTTAATTCTAAATTATCAAAGGATGCGGATATAATTAAAAGCATAGAAGCAATAGCAAATAAAGACAAAGATAAAAAAACACAGTCGGTAGCATTAAGTTTTTTGGCCTCTCTACAAGATATAAAATATCAAACCCTGTTTCAAAAATATGTAACTGATTCATCTTATAGTGTAGCAGGTGCAGCATTAGGTGGATTGATAGGATTATCACCGGGCAAGGCTTACGAATTGTCAGAAAAATATATTTCAGATTCAAAAGGAGGATTAGCCAATATAGTAATGAGCAGCTTAATTATTGAAGGAAAGGAAAGAGATTTTGATCTTATTATCAGGATGTACAACGAAACCCCCTTTAGTCAGGAAAAAATAGGAATAAGTTTAAGCATTATCAATTACCTTTTAAATATAAGCGACCTGATAAAAATAAAAAAAGGAGTTGACGATATAATAAGTGTTAAAAAAAATATTCCTGCGCAATACAGAAACTTTACTGATCCGGCGTATATAAAAGGCTTTGATACATTAAGTAAAGCCAAAGGCAGCGAAATAGAAACTTATATTAATAATGCATTAAAATAATTTAAAAAAATTATCCTTAAGAATTATGCTTATTCGATTAAAAACAAAAAGGTATTTACAGGTTATTTCTTTTTGCTAAAATACCATTTCTCCGGATTGGAATAGTAAATTTTATCAATCACAGTCTTCGGCAATTGTAAGCCTTTAAATTTTTGATTAACAAAAACGGATTGCAAGCTATCACCTGTCGTAAAGTATTTCCAGTCTTTCAACCAGAGTTCGTGAGCATGTTTTTTTATTTCTTCCGGAGCCATCGTTTTATTGTCTTCCAAGTCGGTTCCATACATGATCCTGTCCTGGTATTTTATGAAAAAATCATGCACCTTCTGCCAATTTTGTATGGACTGATATTGCAATTGTCCAAGCCTCTCTGCAGGTTCCATAGACATGTTGGGAAATTTATCCAACCTTTTGGCAATCTCCTCTACATCCCATTCCATACTTCCCAAATGTGCTCCAATAAATTTTAAATTAGGATGCTTTTCAAGCAAGCGATCCCGACATTGAATGATAGTGTCATATGAAGGATACTCAGGATGAATATACATGTGGTATTGAGGGTGAGCAGTAAAATAAGCCCTGTCATTATTGGTCGTCATCAGGTTCAGCGGAAGCCAGCAATTTTTAGGCTCGCCTATATGGCCAATAACAGGGATATTGTTTTGTTCCAGGTAATTAAATATGGGATCAAATACTGGATTATCAATCATAATAAAATTACTATCCTTATCCTTAATTGTCATTCCAATATTTTTCCAAACTTTAACACCAAGTGCTCCGCTATCAAAAGATCTTTTCAAATATTCCAATTGCCTGTCACTCCATCCCGGTTGATTAATGGTTGAAGTTTCAAATGCCGTTAAATAATAGATATCGTTTGGAAAATTGTGGCGAAGTTGTAAAACATACGATTGCTGGCTGTCAATGGCTGGCTCATCCGGAACTTCTGTATTGAGGCTAATGAGCATAAAATTATCAGCTTTGGCTTGTTCAACAAATCCCGAACGTGCTATGAGTTGGTGCACATGCACATCTATTTTTTTTACCTTCGAAAAATCCTGAAGGGTATAATAATTATTGCTATCATTTGAATGGCATCCCTGTTGTATAAATAATAGTACAAGCAGCGATAAGTTCAGGAATAATTTTTTAACTGTGCCCAGTAATTTCATATATACAAGTTATTTATTGAAATGATGAGTGGCTTTCAATTTGTATGGCCTGCAATTTATCACTTACCAATTCAGTTACGGCAGAAGTGGCAACAGGAAATACTTTTCGCAAATCAATTTCATCTTCATTGATCAACTTATTTTTTAAAGTTTTAATGAAAATATTTTTGATCTCTGTAGCCAAATTTATTTTGCAGATACCTCTTTTTATTGCCTCCTGTAACACATCATGCGAAATACCTGAACCACCATGCAATACGAGTGCAGCGTTTGTAACTTTGCTGATTTCAGAAAGCCGGTCAAGATCTAGCTTAGGCTCTTCTTTATAAAAACCATGTGCAGAACCAATTGCAACCGCCAACGCATTTACACCCGTTTCTTCAACAAAGCGTTTTGCATCATTGGGTTCAGTAAAACCAATCTTATCTGTTTGTTGTCCCAATTTAGCAATGTAGCCAAGCTCTGCCTCCACATTGGCACCATATTTTTCTGCCAGCTTTACTACACTTTTTGTAAGCTTTACATTTTCATTAAATGGCTTCTCGCTGGCGTCAATCATTACAGAATTAAAACCTGCGTCAAGGCAACGGGCTACTAGTTCGTAAGAATCTCCATGATCAAGATGTATCCATCCTTCTACCTCATAATATTTTAGCATTGATTCGGCAAGCCCCACTGCAACAGGTAGCCCTAAGTAATCTATTGAACTTTTTGTAAGTTGAAGTATGATTGGTTTTTTTACAGCATGTGCCGCTTCTACAACGCCTTTCAAGGTTTCAAAATTATAAAAGTTGGTAGCAAGCAAGGCTTCCTGCTGAGCCTGAAGCTGTTTAAACTTTTCTTGTAAGCTGGTATTAATCTTCATAACCAAATTTTTCTTTTGCAATTTTTAATGTTTCGCCGTAATTTATAAATGCTGTAGTGCCACCTGATTTTGTAGTGGAAATGGCGCCAACCAGGTTTCCGAATACCTGTGAATCTTCCGGAGAAAATCCTTGCATAAATTTGAAAACAAAGCCGGCATTAAAACTATCCCCAGCCCCAATTGCATCAACAACTGAATCATTCAAAAATGATCTGCCCTTAACTGTTTTGTTATCGTAGTTCAAAAGCGATCCGTGACTGCCCTGTTTTACCAGTATTAATTTTCCATACCCTTCCATTGCTTTAATGGCTGCATCAATTGAACCTGTTCTTGTTAAATTCAATAATTCTGTTTCGTTAGGAAGAAATATATCTACAAAGGGCAATATTTTTTTATAGTCAAAATCCCACTCTTCTGCCGGGTCCCATTGCACATCCAAAGAAGTTGTTAAACCTGCATCTTTTGCCATTTTAAACAACTGATCCAGGTTATCTTTAAACCCCGGTTGCAGAAAATAAGAGGAGAAATGAAGATGCCTTGCAGTATTAAGTATTTCATTTGTAATATCTGCAATCCCTAAATTTTTCATAGCACCCTGGTGGGTGATCATTGCTCTGTCTTCTCCAAAATTCAGGATAATAGTTGCACCCGTTTGCAATGTATCACTTTGAATAAGCATGGAAGTATCTACCCCTTTTTCATTCAGTTGTTCTTTACAAAAGTTGCCAAATATATCGTTCCCTATTTTTCCAACAAAGGATACTTTCATCCCTAAAGCGCTTAGGTTACTTGCAAAAATTGCTGATGAACTTCCTAATGTAAGCGACATCTTTTCTGCCAACTTTTCTTTTCCGGTTTCAGGGAAAGATTCAAGCCCATTCAATATCAAATCCACATTCAATTCACCCACTACTATAACATCGTTCTTTATATTCATGCTTATTCATTAATGGATTGTAGTAAAAACACTGTATTAAAATTTAAGCAGGAGAATTTAATAGGGATAAATATTTACTCCCTGAACAATTCTGTGAATGCCCCCGTTTTTTGAAGGCGAGTCCGGTGTTAATCCTAATGATTGTGATTTATAAAAACCAAGAATCTGCGCAGGCATTACGCTGCAAATTGAAAAAAAGTCATCATCCATATTGTTACTGTCTGTGGAGAGAAGTATATTTATATTGAGTTGTAGATTTTCCAGAGCTTTTGAATTTTGTCCAATTCCTATACTTAATTTAAAATCCTCTGTTTGGTTAATAGATTCTACCAGGTCAGCTTCATATTTATAAACATAGGGATTACTTGAAAACAGGTAGACCAGCAATGTTGATTTATCAATGATGGCTTTAGGGCCATGACGAAAACCCAGGAAAGAATCATATTGACAAACAATTTGCCCGTCAGTAAGCTCAATAACTTTTAAGTGAGACTCCTTTGCAGTTCCCTTTAACGGACCCGAACCTAAAAATACTATCCGCTTAAAATCCATATCTGCAACCTGGTCTAATGCCTTAGCATATTTATCAAGAATAAGCCCTCCAAATGCTACAAGTTTTTTCACATTTCCTTCATTTTTTTCTATATTTTTTATATCGGAAATTAATAACCCGGCAAGTGTCATGGAAGTAAAAGAACTTGTCATAGCAAGGGCTTGATCGTTTGTTTCTTCAGGCAATAAAAAAGTGAAGACGTTTTTTTTATTAAGGGCGATTTTAGCCAATTTCCCTTCTTGATTACAGGTAATCACCAAATGATAAACAGTATCAGCTAGTTTTTCAGCTAGTTCAAATGCAGCTGCACTTTCAGGGCTATCTCCCGACCTGGCAAAGGATACCAATAAAACAGGTATTTCTTTTTGAAAAAAGCTGTGTGGGTGAGTAACCAAATCAGTAGTTGCAATAGCTTTTACAGGAATACCACTATTTCTATGAAACGCATACTGGAGTATTTCGCCAATGAATGCAGAAGAACCCGCTCCTGTAAGTATAATCTGTAAATTATTGATGTTACAGATATCATTTATAAAAGAGGCTATGTGCTCCTTTTTGTTCAAAATAGATGCATAAGTATCCATCCATAATGCAGGCTGGCTAGAAATTTCTTTAACCATATAACTTGGTCCAGTCATAAAATCAATTTAGTTCTTTATAGTTTGTTAATTTTTATTTTCATTTAATTCAAAGTTACTAATTTATTTTACGTTTCGTAAATTTATTTTCTTTTATTCCCTTATTTTTTAGAACCAGCTTCTTCAATTAAAATTTTATTTTTTGTTTGCTAATCCGCTAAAAAGAAAATTGCCGTTACTGCAAGCAGCATTCCAACAAGAATAACCGGGTGCGGAAAAATGCCATAAATTAAAAGTGATAATATAATTGTTATAACCGGGCCGCCAGCATTGGTCAATGGACTAACGATAATTGCACGTCCGTAACGGAATGCATAAACAATAAATAAAGCTCCTATGGAATTTAATATTTGGATGCCGGCAGCTAAGTAAGGCCCTTTAAGACCCCAATTGATTGCCTGGTTAAAATCAGTCATCCAAAGGGCTACCGGAATTAAAGCCAGGCCGGAAATCATCATATAAAAGAAGATACTTTCCGCCATCATATGATTGTTGGCTGCCTTTAAAAAATAGGCCTGTACACCCCATGCTAAAAAGACTATTAAAGTAAGAAATATCCATAAGGAGCCAAATTTCTGGTCATTTCCGGAAGGTTGATAAGAGAGTAATGGAATTGCTATCAATGCGATGATGATTCCTATCCATGATTTTGGGGAGGCCTTTTCTTTTAAAATTATTAATGAAAGCAAGATGGTAACAAGGGGAGATAATGATACAATTGGAAAAACAAGATAAGCCGGTCCGCTTCTAAGTGCCTGAAATAATATTAATTGTCCCGCTGAACCCGTTACACCAATAAGCAACCCATAGCGTATAGCAGTTTTATCCTTTTCCAGTTGCCAGTTTATTCTTTTTAAAGCAAAAATAGCAGGAACAATCATTGTGATTGCCCATACGACATAACCCAATGTGGCAGGAAACCCAGCCTTCTCCGGCATTTCAATCAATGCTCCCCATACTCCCCAAAAAATTGTTGTAATCAATGCAAAAACAAGCCAAGGTTTAAGTTTCATAATCGAAAGATAATGCAATAATTATAGGTTTTGAAAGAATAAAAATAGGAAATAAAAATAAAATGAAAGAATATTTAAAGATTTAAGGTTATTTTTGAAATTTATAATATTGAATAGTTGATAATAATAATTGAGCTTATTGAACCTTACCCTATAAATCAGTATTGCATAAATGGCAGACTATTAGAAAACTTTATTAATAAACCAGATAAAGAAACCTCATAGATTTTTATGAAGATTATTGAAACAGCCATTTACAAGTTCAGCATACCAATGCATCCATTTACTATTGCTACGGGCACAATGGATTTTGCACAAAATATTTTTATAAGAATTCATACAGATGCCGGTTTTTATGGAGTGGGTGAATGTTCCGCTTTCCCGATGATTGTGGGAGAAACGCAGGCTACCTGTTTTGAAATGGCTAAATACTTTGCAGCCATTTGGAAAAACAAAGACCCTTTGGCAATTGAAGAAAGGATGAATGAACTGCATTGCTTTACAGCTTTCAATGCTACCATAAAAAGTGCCTTTGACATGGCGCTGTACGATATTGCAGCTAAACATACCAACCAGCCATTGTATCAATTTTTAGGCGGCAGTAAAAAAGAAATTGAGACAGATCTCACCATTGGTATTGACACTCCTGCTGCCATGGCCAAGACGGCAATAGCGTACAAAGCAAAAGGCGTAAGGATCATTAAAATAAAACTGGGTAAAAAAGGAGATGAGGATATTGAGCGAGTGAAACAAATTCGATTAGCGGTTGGAGAAGATATGGTACTTCGTATAGATGCCAACCAGGGATGGAGTTTTGAAACTGCGGTAACCGTGTTACAGGAAATTGAAAAATACAAGATTCAGTTTTGTGAGCAGCCAATGCGCCATTGGGAAGATGATAAATTACCTGCGCTAAGAAAATTGTCTCCTGTAAAAATAATGGCAGATGAAAGTGTATTTGATCATCACGATGCCAAACGATTGCTCAACGCCGGAGCCTGCGATTATGTCAATATCAAGTTTTCAAAATCAGGTGGTATACTGGAAGCAATAAAAATAAATGCCGTTTGTGAAGAACATTCAATTCCCTGTATGATGGGTGGCATGCTGGAAAGCCGCATTGCCTTATCTGCCGCCGCACATTTTGTACTGGCACACCCGAACATCATATTCTATGATATGGATACCTGCCTGATGGGGCATAAAACAGATCCTGTAAAAGGTGGCTTGCAATACAATGGTTTTATTCCAACTATCCCGGATACACCGGGTATTGGCGCAGATGCTGACGAGGAATTTTTAAAGGAGCTTGAACAAATTGTTATTTGAAAAACGTAACCGCATCTTGAAAATAGTGTTCAGCAAGGATAATATCTCTTATAAACTGGAACATATCCGTTAATTCCCCAACCGCTTTACCGCTATATACGCCATCAGCCCCGTACTTAAAGCCAGCGCATCTTCATCAATATTAAAGGTGGGTGTATGCAAAGAAGCAGTGATTCCTTTTGCTTTATTACCAGCACCCAGCATATAAAAACAGGCATCGGTAACCTGTGAATAATAAGCAAAATCTTCGGATGCCATCCATATATCCAGGTCAATTACATTTTCCTTACCAACATATTCCTGTGCATACAAACGCACCTGTTCAGTAAGCTTTTCTTCATTTATTAAAAAAGGATAACCGGGTACAATTTCGAACACACAATTTCCGCCCATGCTTTCTGTAATTCCTTTGGCAATTTTTTTCATCTGTTCATGAGCCTTCTTACGCCAGTCTTCATCCAGTGTGCGGAAGGTACCTTCCATATAAACTTTATCAGGAATTATATTGGTGGTTCCATCGGCAACTAATTTACCAAACGATAAAACACTTGCTGTTGACGGGTTTGCCATGCGGCTTACCACCTGCTGCAGTGCAATAATAATATGAGCCGTTATCAGCACCGAATCAATGTTTTCATGTGGTTGTGCACCATGACCGCCTTTGCCGTAAACAGTCATGTACAGATCATCTTTCGATGCCATATACTTTCCCTTTCGCATACCTATTTTACCAGCCTCTAATGTTGGCATTACGTGCTGCCCAATAACCGCTGTTGGTTTAGGATTTTCTAAAACACCGTGTTTGATCATCAGGGTGGCTCCACCGGGAAGTTCTTCTTCACCGGGTTGGAATATTAGTTTTACCGTGCCGCCAAACTTGCTTTTTAACGATTGCAAAATACTTGCTGTACCTAACAATGAAGAAGTATGTACATCATGGCCACAGGCATGCATCAATCCATTTTTTGTTGAAGCATAGTCAACTTTGTTTAATTCAGTAATTCGCAAAGCATCCATATCAGCACGCAGTGCAATCACTTCACCTGATAACTTCTCTCCTTTTATAACCGCCATTACGCCGGTGGTTGCCATTGATTTCCATGCAATGCCCATCTCATCAAGCCGTGCCTTTACAAAAGCAGCCGTTTCATATTCCTGAAACGATAATTCCGGATAGCGGTGCAAATGCCTGCGGTTTTCAACTACGCCTGCATGTATTTCTTTCGCCGATTTTTTTATCTCTTCCTGTAACATAAAAGTTGCTGCTATTATTTTTTATTTGATTAGCGCTGTCTTAAAAAATTACCAATAATATCTATCAGATAATTTTCATTGCACCCTCGTTCTTGTAACTAAAAACTTTTTCATTGTCACTCACAAGATTTTTTACAAAGGCATCATCAGTGTAAGATGGATACATTTTATACAGCCTGTCAATTTCTTCCGCCTGTCCTACTGAAAGTTCTTCCTCCGGGCTTAAACACCAAATCCCTTCCAGCAAACCTTGTCTCCGCAACACTTCATGAATACCGGCGATGCATCCTTTAAAAGAATGTTGAACATCAAAAATTACGGCATTCATATCTGTTACTTCCACTCCCTTTGATAATAATTTTTCTGCCCCTGCATAATCATTCGCTATACAGTTTTTTATTTCAGCGAAAAGCTCCACTGCTTTTGTTGTCCATACTGCCCAATGCCCTAACAGCCCACCAACAAATCTTTTCTCTACTTGCTGCCCGTTTACTGCAAACCGGTAAGGTGTTAATAAATCAGCAACAATATTATCATCATTCCCAGTGTATAATGCAATCTCCTCCCGCCTGGAAGAATCGCAGACAGCCCTTACCACATCCAATGTTTGATACCTGTTAAATGCAGCTACCTTTATTGCCTGCACATTAGGTATTTCAGCAAACGAACGCCAAAATTCATAACTCAGTAAACGCCCGCCTACAGCAGGTTGCAGGTAAAATCCAAACACCGGAATGATCTCTGCAATACGAATGGCCCTTTTAATTAATTCCGCTTCTGTGTAATCCGCAAGTCCGCCCATACTCACAAGGCCAAAATGATAACCATGCTTTACCGCCAGCTTTGCTTCACTCACTGCTTGTTGGGTTGGGCCGCAAATGCCTGCTACTTTTATAAATGGCCTTGTCAACTGTGCCTGTTCAATTTCTTCTGCCGCCATTCTTAAAACGGTTTCCAGTAGATTTATTTCCGGCTTTCTTATTTCAAACTGTGTGGTGTGTACGCCTACTGCCACGCCACCGGCACCGCTTGCCATATAATATTTTGTAAGCAGTCTTTGCCTGGTTTCATTAATAGATAAATCCTGATTTAAAGCCAGTGGATGTGCCGGTATCACTGTACCTTGTTGTAACAATTGAGTTATTGTGATGTCTAATTTTGCAGCCATATTGCTTACTAATATTTTCCTGTTCTTTCCTGAAAATGGGTTTCTTTATTGATTGTTTTTCCTCCCTGGTTTAGCCATTCCGCCAATAACTCAATTATTTTTTTTACCGGTGTTTTAGGATAACCAAAAAGGTGTGAACATTCTGCTGCATTGCTAAGCAACGCAGTAGGCTGTTCTTCATTGATGAAGCAAGGTTCTTTACCAAACAACTTTCCAAACTCCTCAGCTATCCATTGCACTGATAATATTTCCGGACCTGTTACATTTAATATTTTTGAAGGAACCGTACAATGGAGTAATGAACGGATGGCAACTTCATTTGCATCTCCCTGCCAGATCACATTTACATTGCCCATCTTTAAATTAATTGGTTTACTTTCTTTTACAGACTTTGCTATTTCAAGGAGCACACCGTATGTTACATCGTTTGCATAATTGAGGCGGTAAATTAAAATCGGCGTGTTATATTTTGAAGAAGTGTATTGAAAAATACGTTCCCTTCCAAGACAGGATTGCGCATATTCTCCCAATGGTTCCGGTGGATATGTTTCTGCTGCGCCACCCATTACAACAGGCGTTAAAGGATAGACATTGCCCGTAGAGAAAACAACAATGTTTGAATGTTTATATTTCTCTGCAACACGGCCTGGCAAATAGGAATTCATTGCCCAGGTAAAAGACTCTTTGCCTGTGGTACCAAATTTTGTTCCGGCCAGGTAAAGCACATTCTTCACATCAGGCAGTGACTGAAGTTGTTCATCTTCCAGCAAATCTGCACTAATGGTTTCAATCCCTTCCTTATTTAATGCTGACTGCAAACCAACTTCTGAAAAACGGGATACTGCAATTATTTTTTTATTTACACCGGCTTTATCCATTGCCTGTTTGGTAAGCCTGGCAAGCGCTGGGCCCATTTTACCACCAGCACCAAGGATAATAATATCGCCGTCTAATTTTGCCACATCCGCAACCAATGCATCTGAGGGCTGTAATAAATCCTGGTATACCTGCTGGATATCTTTCATCATTGTTTTATTTTATTATTGCTGATAAATGGTTTTTCTAATTTTTAAAAAACATAGTCCTTACACTTTCTATTGCTAATACAACTATGATTAACAACCCGGCTGCTCCCCATATTTTTGCGGCTTTTGAATTTTTATTTACACCCATTATCTTTTCGTCGTTTGCAATGGCATACATGGCTATGCCGATAAACGGAACGATTAAAATGGTAACGCTCTGGGCAAAAACAATTAACTCAAGCGGAAGCTTTCCAAACACAATGGCAATTGTTGCACCGATGATCATGATCAATGCAATGATTACCCTGTTGGCTTTTGCATGCAAAGCACTGCCATAGCCTAACGCATCGCCTAAAACAGTTCCACCCAAAGATGAATTACCCACCAATGCGGAGAAAGAAGCGCCAAACAATCCGCAGAGAAAAAGTGTAGATGCGTAGTTACCAAAAAGTGGTTCTATTGCCTTTGCCATATCGGTTGCATTATTCACTTTAATGCCCTGGGGATGCAATACTACCGAAGCACAAATCATTACAATGGAAGTCATTAAACCAAGAATAAAAATGCCTGTAAAACTTTTGTCTTTTATAATGGTGCCGGCAGGTTGTAACCGTTTTCTTTCCTGTATAAGATAGGATTGATAGAAAGCCGCCACGATAGAAAAACTGGATGCAATAAATGCGGTAACCAATGCCAGCGAACCGGAAGGAATGGAAGGTATAAAACCTGCGGCAACTTGAGTAATATCCGGTTTTGATAAAAACAAGGTGGTTAAAAAAGCCAGCAGCATCAGGCAGATTAAACCCAGCATTAATTTTTCAAGCACTTTATAAAAACTTCTGAAAAAAAGCAGCCCAATGGCAATACCATTAAAAATAATTATCCATTTAACCGGAGAGCTATGCGTTAATTCTGCAAGCGCAATTCCTAAACCAATGGAGTTACCTGCCTGGAAAGAAGCGGTTACCAAAAAAACGCCAAAGCCAATTGCTATGGCAACCTTGTTTCCCCATTTTTGTTTAACAGTAGCCAGCAATGATTGGTTAGTTGCAATGCCAATACGTGCCGCCATTGAAGTAAAAACCACCATAAAAAAAATAGCGATCACCACTACCCAGAGCAAATCAAAACCATATACAGCACCCAGCTTGGATGCAATGGTAATTTTGCTGGGGCCAAAAACCAATGCAGCAGTGATGATGCCCGGAGCCAGGGATTGAAGCCAGTTTTTTAAACTATACTTTTTACTTGCTGCTGTTGTGTTTTCCAAAATGAGTTATTGATTTGAATATGCTGGTTCTATGTTAAAAATATGGAGGTAGTCTTATTGCTCCTATTAATATTGATACAGTTTACTTATAAAACGCTATGAAGAAGCAGCGGTCTTCTCTAACTAAATCTTTCGTTATCTACAAAATAAAGATATTTATTTTACAAATCATTTCCAAATTACTTTTATTTCCTTACTATTCACATTTCTTCGTATTTTTGAAATGTATCAATATATTGCTGTACAATCGATTTTTAACTTTCCGCTATTTGCATCTGATGTTGGAATATATGCAGCGTAAATAAATTTAATAACCACCACATGCTGACAGCAAGCAAAATTCAGGACAGAACAGTTCAATGTAATGGAAAAGAATACCTGTTTTTTAGCGGCACTTCTTACCTGGCTATGAACAGCAGTCCTGAGTTTTTAAATTACCTGGTTGAAGGGATGAAAAGTTACGGCACTAATTATTCCAGCTCCCGAAACTCTAATTTTCGTTTGAAGGTTTATGAAGAAGCGGAAGAGCATATTGCCGCACATACTGGTGCAGAAGCAGCGCTTACTGTTTCATCAGGCTATATGGCCGGGCAGCTTACCGTAAGAGCACTGGAAGAGAAAGGCGAATTTATATTTGCGCCCAATACCCATCCTGCATTGTGGATCAAACCAACGGATTTTTTTTATGCTGATTTTGAAGATTGGACCACTATTCTGCCCGATAAAATAAAAGAATCTACATCAAAAGAAATATTTATCATCACCAATTCACTTGATCCGCTATTGGCTAAGCAATATCATTTCGACTGGATAGCATCGCTGACTGTAGAAAGAAAAATCACCATTATCATTGATGATTCTCATGGCTTCGGAATCACTGGCTTGAATGGTTCAGGAATTTACAGCCAGGTAAAAAAATCAGCAAACATTAGGTTGATAGTGGTAAGCTCTTTTGGTAAAGCGATGGGAATTCCCGGTGGGATCATTCTTTCAGATGCTAAAACAATTGAGCTGTTAAAGAAAAGCCCCTACTTCAATACATCTTCTCCTATTGCACCAGCCTATCTTTTTGCTTATCTAAAATCTGATGAGCTGTACCAGCAAAGAAGGAAATTATTATCCGATAACATCCATCATTTTCGCTCTTTGATTGAATATACCAGGCTGTTCCAGTATTTTGAAAACTATCCCGTGTTCTATACCAGTCAAAATAATTTGTACCCATTTTTAATGGATAGAGGAATACTGATTTCAAGCTTTGCTTATCCATTGCCAGAAGATGACCTGATTACAAGAGTGGTAATAAACAGCAATCATCTATTGGAGGACATTGATTTTTTAGCTAACTGTATAATAGAGTATAAAAAGCAATATCAATGATATTAGAAGTATTATTTACTTAGACGTATCCGTGTAGAAATTGTTTAGTCAGTTTTAGTAAAGCAAATGCTTCTGCTTGTTCACAACATTATTAAAATATTTACCATAATTTGTTTTATGAATGTGTCTTTTTTACAGGAACTAATTGCTTTGTTTGCTGGTATTGCCATCATCATTTTACTAACCACAAAATATCAGGTGCATGCTTTTTTTGCTTTGCTGATAGCCTGCTTTGTGACAGGCTTAAGTGTACAATTACCGCTGGGTAATTTGCTTGGTATTATTAAAGATGGGTTCGGAAATATTATGAAATCTTTGGGGCTTATTATTGTACTGGGCACAACACTCGGTGTGTTATTGGAGCATACCGGCAGCACCAGGGTAATGGCAAATTATATTCTTAAAAAAGTTGGAGAAAAAAATGCTGCGTTTGCATTAAGCCTTACAGGATTTATTGTAGGACTGCCCGTATTTTGCGATTCTGGTTTTGTTGTGTTGAATGGTTTGAATAAATCATTGGCGAAAAAAACAGGCATCTCCATTGCCATCATGAGTGTTTCACTGGCAACGGGTTTATACTCCGTTCATTGTTTAATACCACCACATCCCGGTGCTGCCGCTGCTGCCGGAACCATTGGTGCAGATTATGGAAAACTTATTTTATACGGCATTATTATTGCCATACCGGCAATGCTGGTGGGTCATTGGTGGGCAGTATATGCAGGAAAAAAAATCACCCATATTGAAGTGGAACAAGAAGAAGTGATAGAAGATACAACAGCCCATCCTTCGGTATTAAAAGCTTTTCTCCCGGTAATAGTTCCTATACTGTTAATTGCAATACGCTCCTTTTTTATAAATGATGATGCAGCAAAAAATGGCTGGTTAAATAATTTACTTTCGTTGGGTGAACCGGTGATAGCTTTATCTGTTGGTGTGTTGCTGGCATTTGCTGCTAAAACAAACTGGAAGAAAAAAACAGTCAGCCATTTGTTACAAGACTCTGTTGAAAAAGCGGGAGGCATATTGGTGATTATTGGTGCAGGCGGCGCATTTGGTGCGGTATTGGCAGCCACTAAAATGGGTGTTCATTTTAGTGAAGTATTTGCATTAAATAGTCTTGGTATTTTATTTCCTTTTTTAGTAACGTTCCTGCTCAAAACAGCACAGGGCTCATCCACAGTTGCCATCATAACAGCGGCTTCTATTGTGCAGCCATTGTTACCTGCATTAGGTCTTGATTCAGCAAATGGCAAATTACTCGCTGTGTTATCAATGGGAGCTGGCTCTATGATGATCTCTCACGCCAATGATGCTTATTTTTGGGTGATCACTAAATTCTCCGGACTGGATATAAAAACTACTTTGAAAGTATATACGGTGGCAACTATTTTTATGGGGCTTACTACTTTACTGATGGTTTATTTATTATCATTCATACTATCATAAATTGTATGCGTATTCTCATTGCACCAAATGCATTTAAAAACAGTCTTGATGCTGTTAAGGTTGCTGAAGCCATTAATAGGGGTTTGCAGCAGAGTAAACTTTCCTGCATCAATGTTTGTTTTCCCGTAGGTGATGGTGGAGATGGGACTGCTTCTTTATTAGCACAACATTTCAATGGCAAAATGATAGAGGCAACAGTGCATGATCCTTTGGGAAGAAAAATAAAAACATC
>JANYFT010000086.1 GCA_025359625.1 Ferruginibacter sp. | reverse complement strand
AGAAAGAACATTTGCATGGCTATTAAACTTTAGGAGATTAGTAATGGATTATGAAAGAACTAAAGAATCTGCTATTAGCTTTGTTTATATAGCAATGCTTAATCTAATGGGTAAAAAATTTAATTAACTCAAACAGCTTCTAAGTTAATGGCAATTTTCTAAAAACTAAAACTGGTCTAACTGTAATTAGGGAATTTTAAATATCTGTTGCTGGTGAGATTGCCACCGGGGGAAGTAGCCGGGAACAGTATCCTCACTGCCCAAGGCCACAAAGGAAAGCTATAATTTGAAATGCACCCGTGAACTTTGATGTACCAATTTTTAATGTATTTTTGCCCACTTTCAGGATAATTATACAATTTTACCTGAGCAGCTAAACCTTTTATACAATATGCAGAAAATTACAGCAGCAATTACTTCCGTTGGTGGATACGTACCTGAGTATAGATTAACCAATGCCATATTGGAAACCATGATAGATACCAATGATGAATGGATAAAGTCAAGAACTGGTGTGGAAGAAAGAAGGATCTTAAAAGGAGAAGGCTTGGCCACATCAGATATGGCAGTGCCTGCAGTGCTGGAAATTTGTAAAAAAAGAGGGATTGATCCAACAGAAATAGATTGCATGATTTGTGCAACAGTAACACCGGATATGGTTTTTCCGGCAACGGCTAATATTATTTGCGATAAGATAGGCGCCATAAATGCCTGGGGCTTTGATTTGAGTGCTGCCTGCTCAGGCTTTTTGTTTGCCTTAACCTCCGGGGCTGCTTTAATTGAAAGTGGCAGGTATAAAAAAATAATAATAATCGGGGCAGATAAAATGAGTGCCATCGTAGATTATACCGACCGCACTACCTGCATTATTTTTGGCGATGGTGCCGGGGCTGTTTTATTGGAACCATCCACAGAAGATGTTGGGGTAATGGATAGTTTATTAAGAAGCGATGGTGCCGGAAAAAACTACTTGCACATGAAGGCCGGTGGCTCTTTAAAACCCGCTTCCATAGAAACAGTACAGGCAAAAGAACATTATATTTTTCAGGAAGGGCAGCCTGTTTTTAAAGCGGCTGTAAAAAGTATGGCCGATGCTGCTTATGACTTGTTGAAAAGAAACAATTTAACCGGCGATGATATTGCCTGGCTGGTACCACACCAGGCCAATAAAAGAATTATTGATGCTACGGCCAGCCGCATGGGCTTGCCCACAGAAAAGGTGATGATCAATATTCAACGCTATGGCAATACCACAGCAGGCACTATCCCCCTTTGTTTGTGGGAATGGGAAAACCAGTTGCACAAAGGCGATAATATTGTGTTGGCTGCTTTTGGCGGCGGCTTTACCTGGGGGGCAACTTTGGTTAAGTGGGCGTATGATACCCCCTCCGACACCTAAATGGAGACTTATACGAATAGTACTTCTTCTCTTTCCGTTCTAAAAATAGCAGTATAAAAAACGGCTCATTATAAAATGAGCCGTTTTTTTATGTTCATATTTTTTTGAGGCTAAAATTAATTGTTAGCTTTTCCACCAAACATATAACCTAATTTAATGGTTAGGCCATTGGTTTTAAAAGATGAATTAGGATTTGGATCAAGGTTGTTAAGCCCTAGCGTATATCCAACATTGAGGTACACTCCGTTAGACATTTTATAACCAGCAAGAATGTTACCGCCAAAATCTAAAGCCTTCAGGTGGTGGTTATTGTCATCTGAAGAAATATCAGCATCTTTCTTTCCGTCAAATTTTACATCGCCGGTACTTGATTCAGTTTCACCCGGTGAACCTGATATTGTGGTGGTGGAAATAAATTTATATTTTCCTGAAAGTCCGTATCCTATAACAGGCCCGGCTCCAAAAAATACATTGCCATTTCCTGCGGGGATATTATACACAATGTTGAGCGGCAACTCAATAAAATTTAAAGTTTCATCTCCTTTGCTTGTAAAAGTAATTCCTGATGTAGATTCGGTGGCATCAAGTTTAAAACCCTTCTGAACATAATTCAGTTCGGGCCAGAAAGAAAGGGAAGAAGCTATAGGAATGTCAGCAACAACCCCGAGAAGAAAACCAAATTTTGCTTTGGTCTTTTGCTTTGTTGTTGTACCAGCTTCAGTAGATTCCAATTTTACATTTGCCAGGTTACCACCTATCTGTGCCCCAAAACTAACTTGGGCATTTAAATGGGTTGATAGAGCTACAATAGCGGCGATTAAAATTACTTTTTTCATGTATGTTGATTTTTGAATGATTGTTTAAAATAAGGCTAATATGTAAATATATAAATTAAAAAATGGCAAAATGCTTTTGTTTATCCGGCAGTTCCTTTATCATTTAAATGTAGTCAGCCTGAATGAAATTTCATGACAATAATAAAAAAAAATAGAAATAATTCGTCATAGTTCATTATCCTTCCTGCATCTTTTTACTTTTGCACACCACTATGTTTTTATGTTTAAAATCGTACACTAAAAAGAACAGGGCTGGTAAAATAAAAAGGCTTCCAACCAACAATGCCATACCTAATATGTAGATGGTTTTTTTGGGTGCACTGACATCTGTTAATGAAGTTACTCCAGGTATCAAAAAAAATTAAATAAATAACTTCTCCAAAGTTTAAATAGCTGCTCTTTTTGTACCCGCATACAATTCATATTCAAACAAGCGGCAATCAATTTTGCTGGTGTAAAATTCTATGCGGCGGCTGGGTTTTAATCCAATTTTTTTGGCCAGTTCTAAATTACCGGTGAAGATATAACCGAAGTAACCTTTGCATTTTTTCTTGAGAAAATCGCCCATGCGACCGTAGGTAATTTCAAGGGCGGCTGCTACTCCCAGCCTATCGCCATATTCCGGATTAAAATAAATAATGCCAGCTTGTTCTTCAGGAATCAGGGTGGTTTCAAAATCACCAACCGTAAATTCAATCAGGTGGGCAACACCTGCTGCCCCTGCATTTATTTTTGAAATATTGATGGCATCTTCACTGATGTCTGTGGCGATGATTATTAAGCCGGGCACTTCCATAATTACTTCGTCTAACCGTTGCCGTTGTTGCTGGTACATTTCATTTTTGAATCCAACTATGTGCATGAAAGCATAATTAGTACGGTATAAGCCGGGCCTGCGGTTGGTAGCTAATAAAGCGGCTTCAATGGCCAGTGTGGAAGAGCCGCACATGGGATTGAGAAAGGGTGATTTCCTGTCCCACTTTGTTGCCAGTAAAGTGGCTGCTGCCAAGGCTTCCAGCATGGGTGCCTTACCGGGAATTTTTCTATACCCATGCTTGGACAAGGTTTCACCGGAGGTATCTATAAATATTTCTGCAATGGATTCTTTCCAGTATAAATGGATGACCGTTTTATCCAGCTCCGGTCCGGAGTTGGGCCGTTGGCCAGTTCTATTTCTGAAGCGGTCAACAATGGCATCTTTTACTTTTACATTGGCGTATAAGGAATTGTTGATGGTATCATTATCCACGTTACTACTGATTGAAAAATAACCATCTGCTGCTATGATGTCTTCCCACTCAAAATCGAGCAGAGTTTTATACAAACCTTCTGCATCATTGGCCGTAAATTCTTTGATAGAAAACAATACCTGGCTGGCACAACGCAGGTTTAAATTTAGTTTGATACAATCTGCCAATGTTCCATTTAATTCTACTCCTGTTTTAAAAGTACGAACAGGTGTAAAACCGAGTTCTAAAACTTCCTGCTGCAGAAAGGGAGACAGGCGATTGCTACAGGTAACTATTATTCTATTGGTGGCATTAAAGACTTGCATAAGTATTACAAAAGTAACCAATACAAATTGTTATTTAGTGCAATGGCGTTGGCTGTTTATGCTGTTACAGATGTATCTTGTTTCAAGAAAAAAACGCCTCCCCGCCTTAATGGCAATTAAAGATGTTGCAGTAAATAAAATTATAAAAAAGAAATACATGGTGTAATGACTATTATGCCGTTTAGGCGTTGAAACGTTTAGGCGATTAAATGGATCTTGTTTCAAAAAGAAAAAACGCCTTGACGCCTTAACAGCAATTAACTATGTTGCCGTAAATAAAAATTATAAAAGAAATACATCGTGTAATGACCATTCTACCGTTTAGGCGTTGAGACGCTTAAGCAATTAGAACTATTTTTTGTTGGTCAAAAAAAGATTAAACGCCCAAACGCATTAACGGCAATTTAAAGTGTTGCTGTAAATAAAAATTATAAAAAAGAAGTACATTGTGTAATGGATTTTCAAAAAGATATACGGCTAGCGGTGTTGATAGATGCCGACAATGTGCCTTACAGTAACGTAAAAGGCGTGATGGAAGAAATTACCAAATATGGTACGCCAACCTTTAAAAGAATTTATGGCGACTGGACAAAACCTACAGTTTCGGGTTGGAAAAATGTGTTGCTTGAAAATGCGATTACCCCCATTCAACAGTACAGTTATACCACTGGTAAAAACAGCAGCGACAGTGCACTGATCATTGATGCGATGGATATTTTATACTCCGGTAAAGTGGATGGATTTTGTATTATATCAAGCGACAGCGATTTTACCAGACTGGCCACGAGGCTTAGAGAAGCGGGTATGAAAGTATTTGGCATAGGGCAAAAGAAAACACCCAACCCTTTTATTGTGGCTTGTGATAAATTTATTTATATGGAAATTATTCCATTATTTGAATCAGGCGAAACAGAAACACCGATAACAAAAACCAGCAAACCTGCACCCAAAGCGGTTGTTGATAAAGTAAATAAAGAAACCCTTAAATTAATTGCTACTACCATTAATGACCTGGCAGATGAAAATGGCTGGGCATTTTTGGGAGATGTTGGCAACCTGGTATTAAAAAAGCAACCCAATTTTGATCCCAGAAATTATGGTTTTTTAAAACTAACCCCCTTAATAAGGTCTTTGCCTCAATTTGATATTGATAGGCGGGAGACAGAAAAAGGTGGCACCAAATTAATTTTTATCCGTAATATAGAATGATAAATTGAGGCTCATCTCAAATCATAACAAGGGTTGTCAATCTTTTAAAAGCGTATCATAATGCAGCAATAATTTTACCAAAGTTGGCAAGTACTGAAGTTAGTGGTCAGTTGAAATGCTTCATCAATCGTTAGCCAATCATTGATAAACATTTCTGCAAACTATCTTTCCAGAAAGGAATAACGATATTAAAAGTTTGCTGAATTTTAGCAGTATCCATTACAGAATAAGTTGGCCGTTTAGCGGGAGTAGGATAATTGGATGATGGGATAGGATTCACTATACATTTACTGCCGGATAATTCTTTAATAGCATCTGCAAACTGGTACCAGTTGATAACCCCGGTGTTGGAGTAATTATAAATACCTGGCTGTTCAGGTGCAGTACCGGATGCTATGATTTGCATTATTGCCCCTGCAAGATCTGCTGCATAAGTAGGGCAACCTTCCTGATCGCTTACCACATTCAACTGCTCTCTTTCCTTCATAAGCCGCAACATTGTTTTTACAAAATTATTGCCAAAGCTGCTGTAAACCCAGGATGTACGGATGATAATGCTACCAGGATTATTTTGCTGAGCCAGCTCCTCTCCTTTTAATTTTGTAGCGCCATAAGTATTAACAGGTGATACAGGATGGTTTTCTGTGTAGGGAACTATAGCAGTTCCATCAAATACATAATCGGTAGAAATGTGGATGAATTGTGTGTGGTGCCATTTGCAAACGGTTGCCAAATTACCCACTGCAATTGCATTAATCAGCAATGCTTTTTCCGGTTCTGTTTCTGCTTTATCAACAGCAGTGTAAGCGGCACAATTTACACAGTAATCAATAGTATGATCAGCAAAATATTGTTTTACGGCATCAATATTATCAACAGGCAATTCTTCTTTTGTTACAAACAAAAAATTGTATGCAGGATAAACCGATGAGATTACCCGCATTTCGTTACCTAACTGACCGTTGGCACCAGTTACTAAAATTGTCTTTTTTTCTGCCACTGCTAAAAATTAAAAAATGAAATTGGTTACACAATTATCAATGCCCGAAAGAACCAGGTCTTTATCAGCTACAATAGCTTTATCTGCAGGGATGCGCCAATCTATTTTCAATGCAGGATCGCTGTACAATAATCCACCTTCGCTTTCCTTGTTATAAAACGCATCGCATTTATACATTACTTCAGCAGTTTCAGACAACACAGAATACCCGTGTGCAAAACCTCTCGGTACCAATAACTGTTTTTTATTTTCGGCAGATAACTCTATGCTAAAAACTTTACCATACATAGGTGAGCCCTTTCTTAAATCTACCACCACATCTAAAATAGCACCACTTAATGCACGTACCAGTTTTGTTTGTGCCGCAGGGTTTTGTTGAAAATGCAACCCACGTATTACGCCGTAGGATGACCTGGCCTGATTATCCTGAACAAATTTTATATTTACACCACTGGCTGAAAAAGTATTTTCATTGTAGCTTTCAAAAAAATAACCACGATCATCATTGAACACCCTTGGTTCAAATATCAGTAATCCTGGGAAATTGGTTTCAGTAAACGGCATAAAGTAGTTAAATGTTTTAAGGATATAATTGTTTAAAAAAATCGATTGTCGTTGTTAATCCATCCTGAAAATTTTTCGCTGGCTGATAACCCAATAAATTTTTCGCTAATGAAATATCAGCAAGTGAATTACGGATATCTCCCGCCCTTGGTTCCCTGTATGTGGCTTCGAAATTACTGTGTAAATATTCTTTACAAGCATTAAATAAATAATTAACCGAAAAGTTTTCTCCAACGGCTACGTTATATACTTTGTTAAGGGCCTCTGCATTATCGCTTAACATCCCCCTTATGTTTACCTGCACCGCATTATCTACTAAAGTGAAATCCCTTGTCTGTTCCCCATCACCGTTAATGTAAACAGGCAACTGTTTAATAATGCCTTTTACAAATAACGGAATTACTGCAGCATAGGCCCCATCAGGATCCTGACGTGGTCCAAAGATATTAAAATATCTAAAGCCCATCAGTTTGATACCATATACATCAGCAAAAACCTGTGCATATAATTCATTTGTTTTTTTGGTAGCTGCATAGGGAGATAAACATTTACCGATTCGGTCTTCCAGCTTTGGCAAAGTTGGTTCATCGCCATAAACGGATGAAGATGACGCATACACAAATTGCTTTACCTTATTATCTACTGCTGCTTTTAGCATATTAACAAAGCCGCCCACATTTACGTCATTAAAATAAACAGGCTCTTTAATAGACCGTGGTACAGAACCCAATGCTGCCTGGTGGCTTACATAATCTATTCCAATGCAAGCCTGCTGACAGGTATCTGCATTCCTGATATCACCTTCTATAAATTCAAAGCCGGCATACTGGCGAAGTATAGAAAGATTAGTTTCAAATCCATTAACGAGGTTGTCAAGTACCCTTACTTTTGCGGCACCATTTTTTAATAAATATTCCGCAACATGGCTACCAATAAAACCAGCCCCGCCGGTTATTAAAAAATTAGCACCGCTTAAATCTTTTGTATGAAACTGATCATTCATTTTCAATTGTTGATTATTTCATCATTTATTAATTGTTCATTATTACAAACTCCAATAATGCCTGGTATTAATTTTGCCACGGTAAATGCCTTTCAGGTCTGCAATCATTGCTTCTGGTTTTGTAATGGCTGCAAAATAACTATCATCCAACTTTTTGTAATCATTGTGAGGAACTGCTACAATAACAGCATCATAATTGCCGGCGATATCAGCCGTTAAACCAAACCCATATTCATGCATTAATTCTTCACTTGATGCATGTGCATCTGTAACATGTACATTCAGCGAAAAAGATTGTAACTCTTTAACTACATCAGCAACTTTACTATTGCGGATGTCACTTACATTTTCTTTAAAAGTGGCACCCATCACCAATACTTTGGCATCTTTTACATTGCCATTATTTTGTATGATATGCTGCAAAACTTTTTTTGCAATATACCCTGACATGCCATCATTAATAACACGGCCTGCAAGAATCACCTGGCTGTCGTACCCTAACTCTTTTGATTTATAAGTAAGGTAATATGGATCAACACCAATACAGTGGCCGCCTACCAGCCCGGGTTGAAATTGTAAAAAATTCCATTTGGTTCCTGCGGCTTCCAATACTTCAAAAGTATTAATGCCCATCCTGTCAAAAATAATGGAGAGCTCATTCATCAAAGCAATATTGAGGTCCCTTTGAGTGTTCTCAATAATTTTTGCCGCTTCAGCTACTTTAATACTGGATGCCTTGTGCACGCCTGCTGTTACTACCAGCTCATAAACTTTTGCTATCAGCTCCAAACTTTCTCCGTCGCAACCACTTACTACTTTAATAATTTTTGCAAGTGTATGTTCCTTATCACCCGGATTAATTCTTTCCGGAGAATAACCAGATTTAAAATCTTCAATGTTTTTTAAACCGCTTAATTTTTCAATAATTGGCAAACAGTCTTCTTCTGTACAGCCCGGATATACGGTACTTTCAAAAACCACATAATTTCCTTTTTTAATTACTTTACCAATTGTTTCGCTTGCCCGTTTCACAGGCCCAAGGTCTGGTACATTATGTTCATCAACCGGCGTGGGCACGGCTACTATAAAAAAATCAGCCTGTTTCAACACCTCCAGATCGTTGGTGAATTCTATATCACAACCTTCAAATGCACTTGCTTCCAATTCCTGGCTGGGGTCAATATTATTACACATCATCTCTACTCTTGTGGCATTGATATCAAAGCCAATTACTTTAATTTTTTTTGCAAACTCCAATGCAATCGGCAGTCCTACATACCCTAATCCAATAACAGCCAATTTTTTGTTTTTGTCTAACAGATCCTGATACTTCATTTATTTTATATTTTATACACTAATTCCCACGGAGTGAATAGCACTATTTGTATTATGCCCTAAAAGGAGTTATCTGATTTTTTAATGGTTACTTAATTTCATTCTTATAAAAAAGGTAATTGCTCTTTTTTTGATAAAAATTTATACCCTTAAATAATTTTCAAAATGCAGCTATCATTTATTTGCCCGCATTTTTAAGGGTTTTGGCAAACTCTTTGGGTAATTTAGACAACTCTTCCGCAGGCAAAGATTTAAAATATTCATAAGTTATTTTTAATCCATCTGCCCTTTTCACAATTGGTTGCCAGTCCAGAATTTCTGTAGCCTTTGTGATATCGGGCTGGCGTTGTTTTGGATCATCCGTTGGTAATGGTTTGTAAATTATTTTTTGTGCTGTACCTGTTAATTTTATTATTTCCTCTGCAAAATCTTTTAACGAAATTTCATCAGGATTACCAATGTTTACGGGTTGCGCATAATCACTCATCAACAAGCGATAGATACCTTCCACAAGATCGGTTACATAGCAAAAACTTCTTGTCTGGCTGCCATCTCCAAATACAGTTAAATCTTCTCCACGCAAAGCCTGTCCAATAAATGCAGGCAGGGCACGGCCATCGTTTAGCCGCATCCTTGGGCCATAGGTATTAAATATTCTAACAATCCTGGTTTCTACATGGTGAAAAGTATGATATGCCATTGTAATGGCTTCCTGAAAACGTTTAGCTTCATCATAAACCCCTCTTGGCCCAACCGGATTTACATTGCCCCAGTATTCTTCATTTTGCGGATGAACCAGGGGATCGCCATACACTTCGCTGGTACTTGCAATAAGCATTCTTGCGTTTTTAGAAAGTGCAAGGCCCAAGCAGTTATGTGTACCCAAAGAACTAACTTTTAATGTTTGGATAGGTATTTTTAAATAATCAATTGGGCTGGCGGGTGAGGCAAAATGCAAAATATAATCAAGCTCCCCCGGGACATGTATAAATTTAGAAACATCATGGTGATAAAATTCGAATTCTTTTAATTTAAAAAGGTGTTCGATATTTTTCAGATCGCCTGTAATTAAATTATCCATTCCAATTACATTGTATCCTTCTTTGATAAAGCGGTCGCAAAGATGAGAACCCAAAAATCCGGCTGCGCCTGTTATCAATACTCGTTTATTCGCCATAATTTTTTTTATTGGTTAATGACTTATTAATGCCTGCTGCCTGGTTTTGGTACCCCGGATGACACGGCCGCAGGTGTTTTATTTTTTTTAACCACTTCAATTTTTATAAGCCATCAGGGTTTAAAAAAATACTTTTGCAAATTGTTTGCATTCAAATATCAGCTTTGCTCAATTGCTCTTCTTCCAATACTCACGTAATGATATCCAAGATCTTCCATTTGTTTTAAATCAAATAAATTACGTCCGTCAAAAATTGCCTTGTTTTTTAATAGCGAAGTTATTTTATCAAAGTTTGGTGTTCTAAACTCACTCCACTCCGTAGCTATTACTAATGCATCAGCAGCTATTAACGCATCATACTGGCTTTCTACAAATGTTATCTTACCACCCAAAACCTGTTTCACATTATTCATTGCTTCCGGATCAAAAGTGGCTACAGTAGCCCCTGCATCCAATAATGCTTCAATCAGATATAGGGCTGGAGCTTCACGTATATCATCTGTATTAGGTTTAAATGCCAACCCCCATAAAGCAATTTTTTTGCCTCGCAGGTCATTCTTAAAAAAGGCTTTAATCTTTGGGATCAAATGAAGTTTTTGTTTTTCATTCACTTCCATCACGGCTTCTAATATTTTAAAATTATAATTTACTTCGGTGGAGGATTTTGCGAGTGCCTGCACATCTTTTGGGAAACAACTTCCACCATACCCTATACCTGGAAATAAAAAGCGTCTGCCAATGCGGTCATCACTACCAATTCCTTTACGTACCATATCAACATCAGCGCCCAACAATTCGCAGAGTTGTGCAATCTCATTCATAAAGGTAATTTTGGTGGCCAAAAAAGAGTTGGCTGCATATTTTGTTAACTCTGCACTTTTTTCATCCATAAAAATTACAGGATTGCCCTGCCGTACAAACGGGGCATATAAATCGCTTAATATCTTTTTTGCTTTTTCGGATGAAGTACCAATCACTACCCTGTCTGGTTTCATGAAATCATCCACTGCTACTCCTTCTCTTAAAAACTCAGGGTTGCTTACAATATCGAAAGTTTCTTCAATGCCACCGTTGTTCATCAGCGCATGCTTTACTTTTTCAGCGGTTCCAACCGGCACGGTACTTTTGTCAATAATAACTTTATAATCGCCTGCTTTAATAAGGGTTCCCAACTCTTTTGCAACTCCTAAAATATATTTTAAATCAGCACTGCCATCTTCGCCCGGCGGTGTGGGCAGGGCAAGAAAAATTACCTCTGCATCTTTTATACCATCCACCAGTGATGTTGTAAAACGCAGGCGGTTTTCTTTTTGGTTTCGTAAAAATATTTTCTCCAGCCCCGGTTCGTAAATGGTTATTTTGCCAGAAGCAAGTTTATCAACTTTGTTCTTGTCAATATCTACACATATAACTTCATTACCCGTTTCTGCAAAACAGGTTCCTGTTACCAATCCCACATATCCGGTTCCTACTACTGCGATCTTCATTTGGGTTTATTTAATTTATATAATCTAATACGTTTGAAACAATAAAGTTCTGTTGTTCTTCATCAAGCTCTGTATGTATTGGTAAAGAAATAACTCTTTCTGTTAACCAATCTGTTACCGGTAGTTGATAATCACCTCCTCCAAAAGCAGCGAACATTTTTTGTTTGTGAGAGGGTACCGGGTAATAGATCATTGATGGAACAACTTTATCGGCCAGGTACTTATTCAGTCCATCCCTGTCTGTATTGTTTACTATCAAAGTGTATTGATGAAAAACATGGTTGCTGTAAACTGCCCTGCGTGGCGTTGTTATTTTTTCATTTCCTGCAAAAGCCCTGTCATAAAAATCGGCGGCTTTTCTTCTTGCAGCTATGTATTCGTCCAGGTGTTTTAATTTAATATCCAGGATGGCCGCCTGTATGGCATCTAACCTGGAGTTACAGCCAACCAAATCATGGTAATACCTTTTGCTTTGGCCATGGGCCGCAATCATTTTTAATTTTTCTGCTAACGCATCATCATTGGTAAATATTGCTCCTCCATCTCCAAAGGCACCTAAATTTTTTGAGGGATAAAAAGAGGTACAGCCAATATGGCCAATGCCCCCTGTTTTAGCAATTGTACCATCAGTAAAAGTATAATCGCACCCTATAGCCTGGGCGTTATCTTCTATTACAAAAAGGTTATACTTTTTTGCTATGGCCATTATCTTTTCCATCTCAGCAGCATGGCCATATAAATGCACAGGAATGATTGCTTTTGTTTTTGGTGTAATGGCTTTTTCCAGGGCTTCGGGGTCTATACAAAAAGTGCTTTTATCTACTTCAACAAAAACAGGTTTCAATTGTAACAATGCTGCTGCCTCAACAGTTGCTATATAGGTAAAAGAAGGTGTGATAACTTCGTCTCCGGGCTTAAGGCCAAGTGCCATCATTGAAATCTGCAAAGCATCGGTGCCATTGGCACAGGGAATTACATGTTTAACGCCATTGTATGTTCCAAGGTTTATTGCAAAATCATTTACCACTTTGCCACCTATGAACTGGCTGCTTTCCATAACATTTAAAACAGCCGCATCTACTTCATTTTTTATTTTTAAGTATTGAGTCTTTGTATCTACCATTTGCAATGTCCTCATATAATCTTTTTTTTTGGTGGCAAAGATAGTGATTCAATACCCAGTTTCAAATTTGCGCTTACAGCTTTTATACATTGTTTACAAATGAAATTTTGCTGGTAAATTTGGTGTAAAAAAATAATGGGTACTTTTTTTTACACCATTTTTCTTAGGCTTTATATTGCTGGTATAAAGGTTTTATCTTTCTGGAATCCCAAGGCAAGGTTATGGATAGCAGGCAGAAAAAATTTTCCGGCTGTTAATTTTACCTATAGTGCTGATACAAAAATAGTCTGGATGCACTGTGCCAGTTTAGGCGAGTTTGAACAAGGGAGGCCGGTGATAGAAAATTTAAAAAAACAATTTCCTGCAATAAAAATTGTGCTTAGCTTTTTTTCACCGAGTGGTTATGAAGTTCAAAAAAAATATTCCGGTGCCGATGCCATTTTTTACCTGCCAGTTGATAGCAAAACCAATGCAAAAAAATTGATTGATGTTATTAAACCATCCTTGGTGATATGGGTTAAATATGAGTATTGGTTTTATTATTTAAAAGAACTGAAACAACAAAATATTCCTGTACTATTGGTTTCCGGCATTTTTAGAAACAGCCAGCCATTCTTTAAATGGTATGGCAGAAGCTGGAAAAAAATATTGCTGTCCTTCGCACATTTTTTTGTGCAGGACGAAGCATCCAGAAAATTATTAGCCGGTATTAGCATTGATAAAAATGTAACCGTAAGCGGCGACACAAGATTTGACAGAGTTATTGAAGTTGCCGAAAAATTTGAACACATTCCACTGATACAACAGTTTTGTGGCAATAGTAAAATTATAGTGGCTGGTAGCACCTGGGAAGATGATGAAGCGGAATTAATTCATTATGTAAAAGCCAATCCACAAATTAAATTCATCATTGCGCCTCATGAAATTGATGCAGAAAATTTAAAGGATGTACAAAAGGAATTTGCCGGATCCATATTTTATTCTGAGCTTGCAAACAACCAACAGGCAACTGCCAATGTATTGATCATCGACAATGTGGGGATGCTTTCCCGTTTATATCATTATGCCGATATAACCTATGTGGGAGGCGGTTTTGGGGATGATGGCGTACACAATGTGCTGGAAGCTGCTGTGTATGGAAAACCTGTTATATACGGACCTGAATTTGAAAAATTTATAGAAGCAATTGAATTAATTTCCTGCGGCGGTGGAGTTATTATTAACAGTGCGCTTGAACTTGAAAAAGAATTGACTGCCTTATGGAGTAACCCACAATTAATAAAAACTGTTGGCGAAGCAGCAAAAAATTATGTGTATTCCAATGCAGGCGCTTCAAAAAAAATTATGGCTTATATTCAGGAGAAACGCCTTCTGATCAACTGATCAAATTGCTGAACTGTTTCGTTACTATCCTTCCAGCCTAACTTTGTTTTCAATTCTCTCTTTATCCAATATTCAGCTTCCGGCCAAATGGTGAAACTGTTGATGGTTTTAATACTGCGTTCATACATTACTTCATCGCCCCGAAATAATTCATTGATAAATAAAAAACGGTCATTAACACCAATGGCCTTTTTAAGGTCTTTCACGGGGCCTTCACTTAACCTGGTACTTAATTCAGTGGTTGGTTCTTTCAAAGTATCGTTAACTGACTTATTATCTTTACTTGCCCAATCATTCACTTCTCTTTTTGGAATAATAGATTGCTGGTGTATGAATGTTGGAATATCGTCGTCAGCGGGTTGAAATAATAATGGTGGTTTGCTATGGGCACCTATATGCTGCATTGCTGTTGCATTACGTTTAATTTCTTCCAGTTCGGCTTCTACTGCGGCTTCATCAACCTGTAAAACCTCCACCGTCTTTTCTTCTTCAATAGGTGCTACTGTGCTAATTGCTTCTGCTGGCTGTTGCGCTATTGTTTGCAAAGGCATTGATATTGTAACGGACTTATTTTTTGCTTCTGTTGGTTGCATCCCTTTTAAATGCGTCAATTCATGCTGTAGCATCTGCACGGTCAATAATAATTTATCTGCCGGTAGTTTTTCGTTAAATTGTTGTTGCAGCTTTTGCAAAAGTGTTCCCACTCTTTCCATAGACACTATTATTTGTTAATAAGCAATTGCAAAGAATATTTAGTTTTTGACTAATGCCTTAAAACTGTAACCTTTGCAAACATTACAATAAAGTTACAAACTGAATTTTAAAAAAATTTATAAATGTTTATTGAACCAAATTTTCGGGGTGGCAGGGGTTCTGTTGAGGTAATTTGTGGCAGCATGTTTAGCGGCAAAACAGAAGAGCTTATCCGAAGATTGAAAAGAGTAAAAATAGCCAATCTGAAATTAGAGATTTTTAAACCGGCCATTGATGTTCGGTTTGATAAGGTAAATATTGTGAGCCATGATACCAATTTTATACATAGCACTCCAGTAGAAAGTTCTCAAACAATTTTACTGCTGGCGCATGATGTTGACGTAGTAGGAATTGATGAAGCCCAGTTTTTTGATGCAGAAATAGGCAATGTTTGCGAGCAACTGGCTTTAAGGGGTATAAGGGTAATTATAGCTGGGCTGGATATGGATTACACCGGAAAACCATTTGGCCAGATGCCTAACCTGCTGGCCATTGCAGATTATATTACCAAGCTGCATGCTATCTGTGTAAAATGCGGCAATATTGCCAATATCAGTTATAGAAAAACGGCTGAAAATGGACAGGTAATTTTGGGTGAAAAAGATATTTACGAGCCCAGGTGCAGGATCTGTGCTCAATTAAAATCATAGTTCAAATGGCTAATGTCTGATATATTCTAACTTGTTATAATCAGGATATTTGTTTGCTGATGTAGCAGTAAATAAATGAATAGGGTAGCGAATTAGGAAGCGCAACAAAGAGCTGAAAAAGTATCCCGATGAATCGGGAGGCGGAGGAATAATGTTCATCATACTTGGCTACGCTCAGTACTCTTAGCACGAACAAACAATTTTTACTAAAAACCAGTATGCTAAAAACAGTTTTTGCTTTATTAAAAAAAGACCTGTTGCTTGAACTGAGGCAGCAGCATAGCTTTTATGGCATACTGCTGTATGTGGCCTCTACCATATTTGTGCTTTACCTGTCGCTTAATAATCCCGAAGCGGATGTTTGGAATGCGCTGTTTTGGATCATTCAATTATTTGTATGCGTAAATGCAGTGGCTAAAAGTTTTTTACAGGAAAGCCGTGGGCGTATGTTGTATTTTTATTCCATTGCCGGTGCAAGGGAGTTCATCATTGCCAAACTTATTTACAATATCATTTTAATGTTATTGATGAGTTTAATGAGCCTAGGTTTATTCTTTTTGTTGTTAAAAAATCCCTTAACTAATCCCTTTCAATTTGTAGGCATTGTATGTATGGGCAGCATTAGCCTAAGTCTTGTATTTACATTGCTGGCTGCCATTGCAGCAAAGGCTCAGCAAAACGCGGCACTGATGGCCATTTTAGGATTTCCATTAATTGTTCCGCAATTGTTACTGATAATAAGATTGTCTAAAGTTGCTTTCGGAGAAATGTTCAGGGATGGTGCATTGTTAAACTTAACCTTATTAATTATTGGTTTCGATATAATGGTGCTGGTATTATCCATTATTTTATTTCCTTTTTTGTGGAAAGATTAATACCATGCACCAGTTAATAATTATCCATTATCAATTAAAAAATTATCAATTATTAACAGGCTCTTTCCCCTAATTTTGCAATCACATTATTTTAAAATGCGTAAAAGCTGGTGGAAAATATTAGCGGTGGTATTGTTGGTTTATACATTTACCGCAGGGTTTTTAATTAAGGTTCCCAACATTGGTAATCTAAAGGAAACAATACGTAACCTTTTCTTTCATGTGCCTATGTGGTTTGGGCAAATTGTGTTGCTCACCATTTCTTTAATCTACTCCATTTTATACCTGCGCAATCCCAATTTAAAGCATGATATTTATGCAGCAGCCTTTGCTAAAACGGGCATTGTAATGGGTGTACTTGGCTTGGTTACCGGATCTATCTGGGCCACCTATACCTGGGGCGAACCATGGAGCAACGATCCCAAACAAATAGGCGTTGCCATTGCATTACTCATATACTTTGCTTACCTGGTGTTAAGAAACGCAGTGCCTGATATTGATAAAAGGGCCAAGGTTAGTGCCGTATATAACATCTTTGCCTACTTCATATATTTACCATTGATAATGATATTACCCAGACTGGTAGAGTCTTTACATCCCGGTGGTAAAGGCGTACAGGGAAACCCCGGCTTAAATGGTGCAGACCTTGATGCCACCATGCGATTGGTGTTTTGGCCGGCGGTAATTGGCTGGACCTTATTAGGCACCTGGATCAGTACTTTAAATATCAGGATCAATTTAATACAAGATAAAAATTTAATCAATGCGGAATAAAATGTATGGTTTATTATTGATGCTGCCGGCTTTGTTACTAAGCACCAATATTTTTGCACAGGATAACGTTGCAACCGAATCATTCATGCGCAGCAATGGAAAGATATATGTGGTAGTGGCTATTTGTGTTACCATCTTAATCGGGCTATTTTTATATGTGGCAAGTGTTGATAGAAAGATTCGGAAGATTGAAAAAGAAAATGGCCAATGATAACAACATTTTTAAAAGCGTAAACAGTTGTGATGGTAGTTCAGTACATTCATAAAATGTTACAATTACGCAGCAATAAATTTGGAATAAAAAAGTTATAGTCTGGCACTAAACTAAAGCCAGGCAAGCAAGATACAGCTTCAGGGATAAATACAAAAATTGTAGATTGCTATCAAATAATAAGCTAAACTTTTAATAATAATAAGCCCAATAATCTCCATCAGAAAAAAGGGTTGCATAGCCACTTGCCAGTTGCTATCATTCATTACGATTGCTTCACTTAAACAAAAATTATGTCAGCAGAAAAGCCTTACAGTTTTTTTCAAAGCGTAGAAAAAAGCTTTGACAAAGCCGCCAAATTCACCAAATGGGATAATGGCATTTTAGAACAAATTAAAGCCTGTAACAGTGTGTACAGGATAAACTTTCCTTTAAAAAGAGATGATGGCACCATTGAAGTAATGGAAGCCTATCGTGTGCAGCATAGCCAGCACAAATCGCCCTGCAAAGGCGGTATACGTTTTAGCGATGCCGTAAACCAGGACGAGGTAATGGCGCTTGCCGCATTAATGACCTACAAATGCGCTATTGTTAATGTACCGTTTGGTGGGGCCAAGGGCGGCATAAAAATTAACCCACGCAATTACAGTGTGTATGAGTTGGAAAAAATTACCCGGCGTTATACATCAGAGTTGGTAAAGAAAAACTTTATAGGCCCAGGTATAGATGTTCCGGCGCCTGATTATGGCACCGGCGAAAGAGAGATGTCGTGGATTGTAGATACCTATACATCGTTAAAGCCTGGAGAAATTGATGGGGCAGGCTGCGTTACGGGCAAGCCCGTTACACAAGGTGGTGTTCGTGGTAGAAAAGAAGCCACGGGCTTAGGTGTTTTTTTTGGTGTCAGGGAAGTTTGTAATATGCCGGATGTAATGGAAAAACTTGGTCTGCCGGTGGGTGTTGCCGGAAAAAAAGTGGTGGTACAGGGCATCGGAAATGTGGGCTACCATTGTGCCAAGTTCTTCAGGGAAAATGGTGCCGTTGTGGTTGCCATTGCTGAACATGATGGTGCAGTTTACAATGTTAATGGTTTGAATGAAGAAGAACTGATACAGTTTAGAAATAAGACTGGCTCCATCATCAATTTCCCCGGCGCAACTACACTGCTGAATACTTTGGATGCGCTGGAACTGGAATGTGATATTTTAATTCCGGCGGCATTAGAAAATGTTATTAATGGAGATAATGCCCAAAAGATAAAAGCAAAAATAATTGGTGAAGCAGCCAATGGCCCCTGCACACCAGAAGCAGATGATGTATTTATACAGAAGGGAATTTTGTGTGTACCGGATATGTACCTTAATGCCGGTGGTGTTACGGTAAGTTATTTTGAGTGGCTTAAAAACCTTAGCCATGTACGTTATGGCCGTTTGGAAAAACGTTTTTCTGAAAATATGAATACCCATATTTTAGGACAGATAGAAGAACTGAGTGGCAAAAGAGTAAGTGAGCAGGAACGGGAATTTATACTGCGTGGTGCAGACGAAGTAGACCTGGTACATAGTGGCCTGGAAGAAACCATGATTGCGGCTACAAGAGAGATCATGCACATTTGGTTAAGTAATCCAGAAATACCGGATATGCGTACAGCCGCTTATGTAAGTGCCATTAATAAAGTGGCTACCACTTATGTAGAGTTAGGGATCTTTCCTTAGTATGCTTTTCCGGAAGGAAATTATTCAATGATATTACATCCCCCGTTTACTTAAAGTTATGGGGGATTTTTTTGCATCTTACTGTAGCCACTTCTTCTCATCAAATTCGCTGTTACCGAAATTATCTTTATCAATAAAAACTTTTGTCCAGGCTAAGAAACAATGTGGAACTTCATTGGCCTCCGCCGAGGCGGATCAAGAATATATTTTTGTGGTGCTTCAGCATTCTGGTTGCTATGAATATAAGTCTTTATAAATTCTAAAATGCTACAGCTATGTTCTAATTTATTTCATCAGAAATATTAATAAGCAAGAAGTAAGCCTACCCCATTTACAAACGCTACCAGCTAATGAAAAACATCATCTGTTTGGTGAAGAAAAAAAAGTAAATTTGTTTAAATGATACTAATATGGACACAGAAAAAACAATGCGCCGGGAAGTAAAAAAGTACATAGATACAGCAGATGTAAAAGTGGTAAAAATGGTTCATGCCATGCTTGAAGTAGATGCAGATAATGATTGGTGGGATGCAATGCCGGAGAAAATAAAAGTGGATGTAGAAGCGGCGTTAATCGAGTCGGAAAAAGGACAGGTGAAACCACACGCAGAAATACAAAAAAGATATAAGAAATGGCTTGTAAAATAAACTGGACAGACAGGTCATAGTTAACCTATGAAGCCAATATTAAATATTTAGAGAAAGAATGGACTGCAAAAGAAATAAGCAATTTTGTATTATCGGTAGATAAAAAGCTCAGCAGTTTATCCAAGTATCCGGGAATAGGAAATCCAAGAAATAAGAAATACCCAAACATCCGTTCAACTTTAGTTCACAAGCGAATTTTATTGATCTATAAGCACAAGCCTTTAAAGAATGAAATTGATTTATTGGTTTTTTGGAATACTTTATAAAACCCCGGAAAACTGAAAGTAAAATTATAGAATTAGGCCTTTAGTTCGCAACGCCTTTACTCTTTTGTGTTAAATCTCATTTTCTTTTTTTTCTTAATAAAAAAAAGAAACAAAAAAAATCAAGGCTGCGAATAAAAAGGCTGAAATTTTTAACATAAGCCTAAAATCAAGGAACTCGCCGCCAGAGTTCAATAATTTATAGTTTATGCCGGCTCAAACAGCCTTGATTTCTTAACGGCTTATGTTGAAAATTTCTAGCACTTTTTATTCGAGGCCACAGCCACGCCCATCTTACGAACTAAATGCCTATCCCGCAGTAAAATTATAATAGGTTTAAGTATACCGCATACGTAAACACTATCGAAATTGTACTGTCTGCTTAAAGTATTAAAAACTTAAAATTATAAGGATTAAAACTCGTGGCTGCCCACTATACTCCTATTAAAACTGCTCAATTTTCTTTTGAATCGTCTGAATATCTGTCTGTGTCTTTGCGAGCAAAATAGCCTTTTCAAAATTCATTTTTGCTTTGGTGTTGTCAATGTTTTTGTACAATTCGCCCAGCAACGTAAAGTAAAAATGATTACCTGTTAAATTCAATTTTTCAGCTTCAGTAATGGCTACTGCTTTACCGTAAACTTTTGATAATGCATAGGTTCTATTAAGTGCCGCAATGGGGGAATATTCAATTTGCAATAACTGGTTGAAGAGTTGTAAAATATTGTCCCACTTTTCTTTTGTATCAGCCTTTATGGTATGCCAATAAGCGATACTTGCCTCTATATGATATTTTGAAAGTTTATTTCCCTGTGATGCCTGGTGAAGAAAATATCCCCCTTTTGAAATCAATTCATGATCCCAGAGGGATTCATCCTGATCCTGGTATAAAATTATTTCTCCATTTTCATTTTTCCTTGCTTTAAATCTTGAAGCATGAAAACACATTAATGAAAATAAAGCATTTACGGACGGCTGATTTGTTTGTTCATTTTCAATGAGCAGATAAGTTAACCGCATGGCCTCCAAACACAAATCGTTACGCATCACGCTATCCTGGCTTTCGGAATAATAGCCTTCGTTAAAAAGCAAATACAAGGTTGTTAAAACAGTTTCCAATCGTCTATTTATTTCTGCATCGCCTGGAAATTCAATGGGCACTTTTTCAATCCGTAATTTTTCTCTGGCCCTGTACAGGCGCTTATTAATGGTTTCTTTATTGGCTAAAAAGGCATTTGCAATTTCATCAATTCCAAATCCACAAAGAATGCGGAGCGATAACCCTATTTGTGCTTCTGTTGAAATGGCCGGGTGGCAGATGGCAAATAGCATTTGCAACTGGCTGTCGGCAATGTTCTTCTCAGACAAATCAATTTCCATATCATCAGTTGCAGGAGTGGAATATTTTAAATGACTCACAATTTTTTCTATAAAAAATTTATGCCGGGTAATGTAATTCCTGGCCTTATTTTTTGCAACAGCATAAAGCCATGCGGTGGGATTTTCAGGCAGACCCTTATAGGTCCAGCTTTGCAAGGCGGATAAAAATGTTTCACTGGCAATGTCTTCCGCAATTTCAATATGTTCAATACCAAAAAGCTTACAAAGTACTGCTGTTATTTTGCGGAATTCAGTCCTGAATAAATGAGGTATTAATTCCTGTTGTTCCATAAATTAAAAAAAGCCCCTGTAAAATACACCGGTTACAAGGGCTTTAAAAGTTTTAATGAACGCCATCCTGTTTAGCAATTTTTCTTACTTCCACACTATTGCCTTCTCCCTGTAAAACAGGACAGCCTTTTGCAAATTCAACCGCTTCTTCTATAGACTCCGCTTTAACCGTCATGAACCCGCCAATGGTTTCTTTTATTTCTCCAAAAGGTCCGTTGGTAACTATATTATTGGGTCTTACCACCATGGCATCTGCAAAAGGCAAACCTGTGCCGCTGATGAATTTGTTTTGGGCAGCAATGCTGCCTACCCAGTCCATGGTTTGTTTCATCCAGATTTGCATTTGTTCAGGCGAAGCTATTTTGGTGCCATCCTGGTGCCGCATAATTAATATGAATTCTTCCATTTTTTAAATTTTAATTGTTAATGAATAGTTGATGTATACCTCAATAACAAATGTGCCTGAACAAATTGGACATAATTGAAAAATATTTTTTGAAGTATTTTTGCTGGCTGACTATTTCATTGCCGCCGTGCAAAAGTACGGGTTGCAACCTTTAAGCAGCCCCACAAATAAACATCCTTCGCCTGGTTAAAATAAAAAAAGTAAATTTGTTAAGAATCAAATAAGGAGATATCTCATGTACACAGAAGCTAGAAAAATAAATTTAATTGAAGCTGTTTTGAAAGTAAACAATGAAGCTACTCTGATTGAATTAGAAACAGTATTAAAAAAGTCAAAAACAGCTAAAGTAAAAAAAATAATATCTGCACATGATTTTTTGGGTGTCTGGAGCAAAAAAGATGGTGACCTGATTGAAAAAGCTATTGAAGGATCATGTGAACAAATTCATGAAGATGACTGGAAATAAATTTTTGTTAGATACCAATATTATTACTGCCTGGTTAAAAGGTGACACATCAATTGCGAGTAAAATAGATAAAGCCAAAGAGGTACATATACCAATTATTGTAGTGGGCGAATTATATTATGGCGCATTGTACTCCACTCAGGTACAAAAAAATATCAACAATATAAAAAGCATGACCAGCAATTACAATGTGCTGCAGATAGACGAAGAAACAACAATAGTGTATGGTAATATTAAAGCAATATTAAGAAAGAAAGGAAAGCCCATTCCTGAAAACGATATATGGATAGCAGCTATTGGCCAAAGGTTTCAACTAACTATTGTTACCAGGGATAAACATTTTAAAGAAATTGAAAGCATTAATTTAAAAAGTTGGTAAGCAACTTAAACCAATCATTATAGATGTTCCTGTAAACTTTGTCCAACGGCGGTTGCCGAATCAAAGGTTCCTGAATATAGCAGGTATATACTATTATTTTGAATAACTCAACGTACAATCAAATCTTCCATCATTTACAGTCAGTTCCTGCGCAGCCGCATTGCTGATGCGTATCAATAAACCATTGTTCTGTTTAATGTCAGGAATTACATCCAGCACTTTTGCATAAATGGTTTTACCAGTTGTGGCACTTGTAATTTTTATAATTGTTCCGGGAGAGGCGGTATTGTGCAGACAATAATACTTTCCATCCTGCCAGCCGCTGTTGCTTTTAAAGGTAGCGGCACTACCGGTTTCATTTACTGCGGCATCCTTTTTTTCCTGCTTATCGTACACTGATTTAAAAATGCCGCCGTTAAAAGTTTTGCCGGTTGCCGTGCTTACCGCAGGTTGTGGCACAGGTGCAGTTTCCTTTGCCACAACAGGAGGATCTTTTTTTACAGGCACCGGTATCGGTTCCTTTTCTTTTACTGGTGCCGGCATTTCTTTCTTTACAATTGCAATGGGTTCTTTTTCTTTTGTTATTGCCGGTACTTCTTTTTTTACTATTGGCAGCTCTTTGGGGATATTATCAGCAGGCTTTGTTTTAGCCATTGCAGCCAGCGGCGACAATGCTGTTTTTACTTTTAAATAACCTACAATTAAATTGGTTCCATTGGCCACGGCATCTCCTTTAATATTGTTCCAGCGCTTTAAGGTTTCAAGGGGCAGTTTATTATAATTCAGGGTTATCCGGTACAGGCCTTCCTTTTCCTGAACAGGATGATGCAACGGTATCAATACTTCATCTGCTGCCGCATTACCATCTTGTAAAAAGTTAAGTGGGTTTAGAGGCACCCTTATTAGCTGGTTCAAAGCAAGCCCTTTTTCGAGCTGCATATTATTGAAGGGAGCAATTTCTTTGGGGCTGATATTATACATCCTTCCAATACTGTAATAGTTTTCTTTTGCCTGAACAATATGAGTAACATATAAATTAGGAGAAACTCCCTGCACAACCAATGGAGTATTTTGTGCCAGTGACAATAGCGGCAGGCAAAATAACAGTATTAATAAACGCTTCATCTGATATAAATTTTTCGTTGCAAAGATGGGAAAATAAGTTGGTTAGTGGCACTATTATACTGGCTTACATTTTAGTTTAACAAACTAATTTGCCTGGTATTATGCTGATTTTATTTATTAAAAATTCGCCAGTCTTTTGGGTAATAATTATTAATGCGATTGGGCAAAACTTTTACCCATCCCAATGGCAACTGCAGATGCGTTAGCAATACCCAGCCTTTTAATGTAGTGTCTATTTTTATCTCCTGCCTGCGCAGGTATTGTAATGCTGTTTCCCTATCCACTTCCACAAATGGCAGTGCAGGATTGATAACGGTACTTAAGGCCAGCTCATGATGCGGAATTAATTCGTTGCGGATAATACTGCCCAACTTAACACCCGCCTTTTTTATGTATAAAGAAAACTGAAAGGTTGCAAGATCATTTTCAAGATGAATGGGCAATGCCAGCACTTCTTCTTTTTGTTTAATAAAAAAGAAATCATTGGCATCTTTTAAATAAGGTTTTATAATATCAATTTCTTTAGCAATTAGCCGCTCTGATTTAGTTTTGTATTTAGTAGTCTGCCAGTCTGGTTTTCCTTTTTCACCTTTTGTAAATGCAGCAATAAAAAAACCCTCTCCTTTAACTTTATCAGGATAAAACCTGTAACCGAAAGCATGATGTTGTAGTGATTGTGTTTCAACAATATTCCATTCGGGGTTTATGTTTATTTTAGTTGATAATAAACCACCTTCATTCATCAGCCAGTCGGCGACGGCTTCATCTTCGCTTTCAGCGTAAGAGCAGGTAGAATAAATTAAGGTGCCGCCTTCTTTTAATGCAGGCAACACATCGGCTAAAATCCTTTGCTGGCGCTGGCTGCACAGGGTTACATTTTGCAGGCTCCATTCATCAATGGCTGTTGCATCTTTTCTAAAAAGGCCACTGCCGCTGCAAGGCGCATCTACAACAATCACATCAAAATAATTTTGCAGCCGTTGAAAATCCTTTGGGTCATTATTGGTCACTATCACATTAGCTGCCCCCCACTTGGTAATATTTTCTGCTAAAATATTTACCCTCGCCTTAATCACCTCATTACTTACCAATAAACTTTTATTGCTAATAAGCGATTGTATCAAAGTTGATTTACCACCGGGTGCAGCGCACAGATCCAATATTTTTATTGGTAGTGATAAATCGGTTGTTTGTTTTAAAACTTCTTCCAAAAACATGCTGCTTGCTTCCTGCACATAATAGGCACCGGCATGAAAAATTGGATCAAGTGTAAATGAGGGGCGCCGGGAAAGATAATATCCTTGCGAGGCCCATGGAACAGCTTCTTCTACACTTGCTTCCATAAAGGAAACCTGTTTTACTTTATCAGGATTAAACCGAATGGAAGTTAACTGTTCTCCTGACTGGTGTACATTTTCAAAAGCGATCCTGTCAAAACCAGCAAGGCCCTCCAGTGATTCAAGAAATAGTAATGGTAATTGAGTGGGCAATTTTAAAACAAGTTTGATATGCGATCAAAATTAATTGAACAGGATGATAGAAACGCAGATGACGCAGATTATTACGGATTATTGCGATAAAAAACAGCCTGCATCATTTATTACTATTTGCAACTGAATATAAAGATCCGTTTAATCATCCCTGATCAGGGTCATCCGTGTTCCCATAAAAATTCATGCAAAGCAAGGATAAAAATTCTTTTGATCCATATTAATCCTCTTAATCCCCGTCTTTTCTTAATCATCAAAACAAACTAATTTTGCCGCAAAGTAAAAATTGGTAATGAAGGAAAAATTAAAGGAACTGACTGCGCTGCTTGAAGGAGATTTTTTTACAGATGATACCATGCGGATATTGTATGCTACTGATGCTTCGGCGTATAGGGAAATGCCTTTAGCAGTTGCTATCCCCAAAACATTGGAAGACATTAAAAAACTAATACAGTTTGCACATAACAATAATACCTCGTTGATACCCCGTACCGCTGGCACTTCTTTGGCCGGCCAGGTGGTAGGCAACGGGATCATTGTTGATGTATCTAAAAATTTTACCAGCATCTTAGAATTAAATATTGAAGAAAATTGGGTAAGGGTGCAACCCGGCGTAATAAGGGACGAACTAAATCTTTTTCTACTACCGCATGGTTTATTTTTTGGCCCCGAAACTTCTACTGCTAACAGAGCAATGATTGGTGGTATGGTGGGTAATAATTCATGCGGTTCCAACTCGGTTGTTTACCGAAGTACCCGTGAACACTTGCTGGAAGTAAAAGCGATCTTGAGTGATGGGACAGATGTGGAATTTAAAACAATAAGCAATGACGGCTTTCATGCAAAATGCGAAACAGATAATTTGGAAGGAAAAATTTACAAGAACATAAGAACCATTTTAAGCAATTACGATAACCAGCAGGAGATAAGAAAACAGTTTCCCAAAAAAACGGTAGAGCGGCGTAACACCGGCTATGCTATTGATATGTTGCTGGATAAAGCGCCCTTTGTTGCAGGCATGCCGGACTTTAATTTTTGTGAATTGATTGCCGGCTCTGAAGGAACGCTGGCTTTTATTACCGAAATAAAATTAAATGTGGTACCGCTGCCACTGAAAGAAACTGGTTTATTGTGCATCCATTTCAACAGCATTGATGAAAGCCTTCGGGCAAATTTAATTGCGCTGAAATATAAGCCCAGCGCCAGTGAACTGATTGACCACTATATTTTAGAATGTACCAAAGACAATATTGAACAAAGCAAGAATCGCTTTTTTGTGCAAGGTGATCCCGGCGCAATTTTGGTAATTGAGTTTGTAAAAAATACCAGGGAAGAGATCATTGACATTTGTAAAAATGTAGAAACAGAAATGCGTGCCGCTGATCTTGGTTACCATTTTCCTTTGCTGTTTGGTAACGATACCAAAAAGATCTGGACACTACGCAAAGCTGGTTTAGGATTGCTCGGCAATTTACCCGGCGATGCCAAAGCCGTGCCTGTTATTGAAGATACTGCGGTGGATGTTAACGACCTGCCTGCTTACATCCGGGAGTTTAATGATCTACTAATTAAATACAATTTACATGCGGTGCATTATGCGCATGCAGGTTCAGGCGAAATTCATTTGCGGCCCATCATCAATTTAAAAACAGAAGAGGGTAACCGCCTGTTTAAAACCATTGCGCAGGAAATTGCTACGCTGGTAAAAAAATACAATGGCTCCTTAAGTGGTGAACATGGCGATGGAAGATTGCGGGGCGAATTTATTGAGCAGATGATTGGCCCGAAAAACTATTTGTTGTTGAAACAATTAAAAAATACCTGGGACCCACAACATATTTTTAATCCCAATAAAATTGTGGACACACCACCCATGAACAGCATGTTACGGTACACGCCCGGGCAGCAGACACCCACGTTTAAAACTATTTTCCGCTACCACAACCAGGATGTGTTGCAACATGCGGAGCAATGCAATGGCAGTGGCGATTGCCGCAAAACACATTTAAGCGGCGGCACCATGTGCCCTTCGTTTATGGCTACCCGAAATGAAAAAGATACTACGAGGGCAAGGGCAAATATCTTACGTGAATTTTTAACCAATTCAAAAGAAGTAAACCGTTTTAACCACAAAGAAATTTACGACGTGATGGACCTTTGCCTCAGTTGCAAAGCCTGTAAATCGGAGTGCCCGAGTAATGTGGATGTGGCCAAATTAAAAGCGGAATTTTTACAGCAATATTATGATGCCAATGGCGTACCATTCAGAAGTAAATTGATTGCCAATTTTACCAGCTCTGCCAAATTAGGTTCTATATTGCCCGGCATGTACAACTTTTTTGTGACCAATAAATTTACCGGCACACTCATTAAAAAGATGTCAGGTTTTGCGGCTGAGAGGTCGATGCCGCTGATGCACAAAACTACTTTGCAAGGCTGGTATAAAAAACGCAGCCCAAGCCCCCATCCCCCCCCGATAAAAGATCTGGACCATGTTGCGGGGGGTAGAGGTGAAGTTTTTAGCCAAGGTAGAACTGTCTATTTATTTTGCGATGAGTTTACCAATTTTAATGATACTTCTATTGGCATAAAAGCCATTCTGTTGCTGGAGAAATTAGGTTATGAGGTTATCATTCCAAAACATATTGAAAGCGGCAGGGCATGGCTTAGCAAAGGTTTGATACGTAAGGGCAAAGCAATTGCCAATAAAAATATTGCCTTGCTAAAAGATATTATCAGCAACGAAACCCCGCTGATCGGTATAGAGCCAAGTGCCATCCTTACCTTTAGGGATGAATATATTGACCTTGCTAATGACGACCAGTTGGAAGCCGCCAAACAACTAAGCAAGAATGTGTTTTTAATTGATGAATTTATTGCTGGCGAAATAAAGAATGGCAATATAAAAACTGATCAGTTTACAACTACAGAAAAACAAATTTTATTGCATGGCCATTGCCAGCAAAAATCATTGTCTAATCTTAGTCATTCTGTTGATATATTATCCTTACCAAAAAATTATACGGTACAAACCATTGCCAGCGGCTGTTGTGGCATGGCCGGTTCTTTTGGTTACGAAAAAGAGCACTACGACCTCAGCATGCAAATTGGTGAACTGGTATTGTTTCCCGCAGTCCGTAATAAAAAATCTGATGCCGTAATTGTAGCTGCACCGGGTACCAGTTGCCGACACCAGATTAAGGATGGTACGCATACAATTGCGTTACACCCGGTAGAGATTTTGTATGATGCGCTGGTATAAATAATTTTTATTGTTGGTGGGGCAAAGCAACAGCTATATGGGGTTTCATTGGCAGCCTGAACGCTGCGGCGGATCGCACTCGTGTATATTTGCTTTTTATGGTAGTTGGGTTGCAGTGCCTGCAGCAGCCACTGCAACTCAATGTTACGGCTGCATTCTTTTTCAAACTTGCGGCTGCTGCGGATTTTATTGAGATAGCCATAGAGGTACAATTTTAACAGCACCCGGG
>JANYFT010000046.1 GCA_025359625.1 Ferruginibacter sp. | reverse complement strand
CAAAAAATGGTACAGTGATAAATACGGCGATGCCAAAGGGGGTTATGAAATGGGTAAAACAATTGAATTTACACCACCAGAAAAATACGATGACCGGCTTGACCACATGATAACATTTTTTAATGGTGTAAGAACAGGATCTCCAATTTTAGAGGATGCTGTTTTCGGGTTAAGGGCAGCAGGGCCGTCACTCGCTTGCAACCTGAGTGCAGCGCAAAATAAGGCGTTGAATTGGGATGCTGAAAATATGAAATTGATTTAAGTCGTTGTTAATCTAAAGGACCAACAACTGAATTATTTTATCATAACAATCCTGTGCCAGTTGGGCAAAAACAGTAAAAAAACTGGTTGTAGCGGAAGAAACAATTATTAAGAAAATTATCTTTTTACGAGACGAGAAACTAATGTTAGACGTACATGTGGCAGAATTATATGGTGTAGAAACAAGGGTACTAAAGCAAGCTGTAAGAAGGAATAGAAGTAATTTTCCTGATGACTGCATGTTTGAACTAACTGAAGAAGAAATAGAAACGGTGGTATCACAAAATGTGATACCACATAAAAAGTTCCTGGGTGCCTCAATTCCTTTTGGCTTTACAGAAACAGGCGTAGCAATGTTGTCAAGTGTTTTGAAAAGTGCATCAGCCAGAGAAATGAATATTGCTATTATGAGAACTTTTATAGCGTTGAGAAAAGTGGTAGCAAACTACAAGGAGATATGCAGATAGTAACAGAAATGAGAACCCAGTACGATACTAATTTTACACAAATCTTTAATGCTTTAGTACAGTTGATAAATCGGCCACAGCAACCGAGAAAAAGAATTGGTTTTAAACCAGAGGATTAAAACCAATGTAGGAATGGAGGTCACAATTTGTGACCAAGCACTTTCTTTTTAGCTGAAAATCTCCCGGCTTTTTTGCCTATCAATTTTCTCTTTGTATTCCCGGATATGCTCACTGATGGCTTCTCTTTCTTCAATCCCATAATATATGATTTAAAATATTTTTCGATCAATGTTTTAGCAGTTGGCTAACCCAAAAATTATTTTACCCTTATTTTTATTGATCCTGTTATGAATGTACAAGGGTGTAAAAAAATCCGAAAACCTGCACCCTCGACAATTTTTTGTAAATTTACAGTCTAAATAAAGCGACAATGGAAAACTCATATATTGCTTTTGATGACCTCAAAAAGCTGTATCCGGATGAATGGGTACTTTTAGGTGACCCCGAAATGAAAAATACATCAGTCTTGGGTGGCATTGTATTGTACCACAGCAAAGACAAGAAAGAAGTTTGCTATATAGGCAGAGATAAAACTGCAGACTATTCAACTGTTACGATAGCATTTGCAGGTGACTTGAAGCAACATCGTAAAATCGGAATATTGAAAAGAATATGAAAATTTTCCCCATTGACATTCCAACCGATGAAGATGTTATCATCTTAAATGCTTCTATTGAAGGAAAATTCAAATTCCGGCTTGCTCTTGATACGGCTGCAACACATACTACAATTGATAGCAACGTTCTATATTTTTCCGGCTATGAACTGAAAAACAGTAAAGGTGAAAAGGAAATAGAAACTTCCAACGGAATTATAATTGTTGAAACTTATGACATTGATAATTTAGAATGTTTGGGAATTATAAGGACTAATTTTGAAGTGCAGGTGTATGATTTTTTAGCTCATGGAATTACATCTGACTATGACGGAGTAATTGGTCTCAACTTTTTAAAAGAACATAAATTTTGTATTGACATTGCGAAAGGCGAAGTTAGTGTTGACATATAATCAGCTTAACAAAAATTAACCATGTATCAATTGTAATTACAAGTTTACATTTTTCTTAGTCTAAAAATACTACCCCTCCTTAATTTCACTTTCCTTCTGTTGCTTCTCAATCTTATCAACCCGTTGAACTAGGTTATCAAGGTTGCGGAAATGGATATATGCTTTGCGGTATTTATTGGCATCAAATGCAGGGGAACCCATGTACACACCGCCACTTTTGGTAATGCTTTTGGAGATGCCAGATTGAGCCGTGATGATGGTGTTGTCGGCAACATTTAAATGCCCAACAATACCTACCTGTCCGCTAAACATACAATTTTCCCCAATTTTGGTAGAACCTGCTACTACGCCATGTGCAGCAAAATAAGTGTTCTCACCAATTTCTACATTGTGCGCAATGTGTATGAGGTTATCAAATTTTACGCCCTTACGCAAAATGGTTGAACCAAGGGTAGCCCTGTCAATGGCACAATTGGCACCTATCTCCACATCATCTTCAATTAACACATTGCCAATCTGCGGCACTTTTTTATTATCACTTTGAGGATTAAATCTAAAGCCATCACTGCCAATGACCGTTCCTGAATGAATGATACAATTCTTGCCAATCTGCGTTTCAGAATAAATTTTTACACCGGCAAAAAGGGTAGTGTTATCACCAATCATTGCATTATCGCCAATATAAACCTGCGGATATATTTTTACATTGTTACCGATGGTGGCATTTTCGCCAACAAATGAAAACTCTCCTGCATAAATATCGTTGCCAACAGTAGCACTGTCTGCAATAAAAGATAATTTGGAAATACCCTTTTTATTCAACTTCACTTCATTGTACATTTCTAACAATTTAGAGAAAGCGTCTTCGGCTTTATCTACCCTTATTAAGGTTGCAGTAACCGGGGCGGTTAAAACATAGTCTTTGTTAATGATAACCATGGAAGCCTGTGTACTATACAAATATTGTGTGTAAGCTGGATTGCTAAGAAAGGAGACAGACCCTGTAACCCCTTCTTCAATTTTAGATAATTTATTAACGGAAATGGTGGCATCTCCTTCAATCTGTCCATTGAGCAGACCGGCTATTTGCGTGGCAGTAAATTGCATCGTAATTCTTTTTATTTAGTCAAAATATTGAGTGCTGAAGATTGAAAACTTTTGCCAATTTGTCAAAGAAATACTTTAGCAATTATATCCTGTCGAAGGTTGGCTATTTTAAGTTGAAATTGTAATGGATGCGCTGGTTACTAAAGCCCTTTTACACCAATCATCTGATTAGTTTCCTGATCCCACACTTTTAATTTTAAACAGGCACTCATCGCCCTTGGTGTAAGCGTAGTTACTTTGCATTTTTGCAGTTCACCAAAATGTTTCATCACTTCGGGTAACCTGTAGAAAGGGATTTTTGAGTTAAGGTGATGTATATGATGGTAACCGATATTGCCGGTAAACCACGCCATTACCGGATTCATTTTCATATAACTCGACGACTCTAAAGCTGCTTTTTCATATACCCAGTTTTTATTTTCATAAAATTCAACGCCAGGGAAATTGTGTTGCGCATAAAATAAATAAGCACCAATGGCAAAGGCAATTAAAAAAGGTAAAAAGAACATAAAGAACCATGCCTGCCATCCCCAAAAAACAAATAGCAACACTGCAACTGTAATGTGAATTACCAAGGCTATCAGCGAATCAAAATGTTTCTTTGGGTTGCTGATGAAAGAGCGAAGGCACATACCAATAATAAACATAGAAAAATATCCCAGGGCAATAGTAATCGGATGCCGAATGGCCAGGTAAGTAAATTTTTGAAAACGGGTCATCTCCAGGTATTTCTTTCTGGTAACAATTGGATATGATCCTATGCTGGCACTAAATAATTTTGAATTGTGGTTGTGATGATGATCGTGTGACCTTTTCCAAATGCTGGTGGGCGAAAGCATGTACATTCCAAAAATGGTCATGATAACTTCCGCAACAGTAGATTTGGTTAAAATAGTATGGTGCTGGTGATCGTGGTAAATGATAAACATGCGTATTAACAATAACCCTGCAATAATACTGCATATTAATTTTAGTGCTATAACAGGCATCAATAAGGTGCCGACAAGTAACAACACCAGCAGTGTAAGGGTAGAAATTGTATGAAACCAACTTCTGGATCTTATTTCTTTTGCAAATGGCTTTGTAGCTAATATCAGGTTTTTACCCAGGAGCATTGTGGATGTTTAGGTGGTGAAGATACTTTATTAAATTTTAAACACGTTTGTGTTTCCATCTTTTATGGGTCCATAGCCATGTTTCAGGCTGTGCAATAATATCAGCTTCAAGTTTCCTTGTATGTGTTTCAGTTATATCGCCTTCATTACCAGCGTAGGGAGGCGCTTTTAACAACTCTGCCATTAAGGTATAATAACCTCTTGTTAATTTTTTTACAGATACAAATACAATCGGGTATTTTATCTTTTGGGCTATCTTTTCTGTCCCCATAAACACGGCAGTATCCTGATGTAAAAAATCTATCCAGTGTGCAGTAGCAGGATTGGGCGACTGGTCTGCTATAAAAGCCGTAGCGGTAAGTTCATGGCGTTTTTTTACGATATCCCTGAAAGTATCCTTCATGGGTATTAGTTTGGTACCAAACCTTTCCCTCATTTTACAAATAAGGTTGTTAAAATATTTATTGGTTAAGGGATGATAAATTACATACAACTGGTGTTTACAGATAAGGCTAAAGGTATTACCTGCCCACTCCCAATTTCCTTTATGCCCCATCACAATAATGATACTTTTGTTCTCTTCTGCCAATGCTTTAAATAACCTCTCCGCCTCTGGATTAAGATGGCAATGCTGCAACATTTTTTTGGGGCTAATGGTGAGTGTCTTAAATGTTTCCAGCAAAAGATCACAGTAGTACCGGTAAAATGTTTTTTGAAGAGTAATTATTTCTTTCGTGGTTTTTTCAGGAAAGGAATTTTTTAAGTTAACATGCACTACCTTTTTTCTGTAACCAATTACATAATAAAGAACCAGGTAAAGGCCATCAGAAATTAAATAAAGCAATCGAAAAGGCAATACGGATAAAAGATAAATAAAGGGTAGCGACAAATAATAAATGATTGCAGACAAAGCGTAAATAATTTAAACGAATGTAAAATATAATGCTGATTAATTTCTGCTGTGTATAAATTTTTCACGTAATAACAACGGGTGCAGGGTTCATTATAAAAAGCTGTTTTGCTGAATTGCTTTGCGAATGCACCAATATAAATATTATTGTAAACTGGGTAATGGACTTTTTTCTGCTGCCGTCCTATTCTATCAGTTAACTGAGGTAATGCTATTATCAATTATATGGTATCTTTACAGCATGACCTCACAATTTTTTACCTACAATAAGGGCAAAGTAATACAGGCTTTACGCTACCATTTTATTACCCGCCGTGAAATTAAAATAATGATGATTGTGATAAATTTATTTGCTATCGTTTCTGCAGCATTGTTCTTTTTTAAAAAAATATCACCTCTTGCTTTTTTGCTTAGTTCAGTTTTGTGGTTTACTTTAATGATAGCTTTTTGGTATTTATTGCCTATGATTATCTACAAAAAATCAGGCACTTTTAAAGATAAATTTAAAGCTACCTTAGGCGATGAGGATTTTATTATAGAGAATGAACGTGGAAGCCGCAAGTGGCCCTGGACAGCATTTAGTACCACCATGGAAAGCCCCCATTTTTTTCATTTGTATTTTGACACCCGTTCTTTTTTTATAGTACCCAAAGATGCATTTTCTGGAGATGAGGTGCAGGCCGCACGAAAAATACTAACAGCAAAAATCCATGAATAAATACTACAGCCGTTTTTCCATTATATGATGTTTGGTTTTTACTTCTTCAAACTGCTCTCCCTTTACTGTATAGCCAAATTTTTCATAAAAGCCAATAGCCGTGTCCCGGGCATGCATGGTAAGAATTTTATAACCTTTATCACGGGCTATAATTTCAGCAAAACTTATAATAGATTCCCCTATCCCTTTTCCCTGTAAATTTTTTTGTACCGCCATTTGTCGTAGCCTTATATGGCGCTCATCGATTTTGGTTAAAATGCAGCAGCCTAATATTTTATCTTCATCAAAAGCAGCAACCAAAATGTCATTTTTTTCATTATCCAGTTCTTCCCTGGTAAAAGATAAACCTAATGGTTTACGCAAAATTTCCATGCGCAACTGTACCATTTGTTGATATGCGTTGCTGCCGTGATCAATTTGTTTTAAGGCCATAACAATGTTTTTTTGATTGCTTAATTTTATACACGGGGTAACGAAGGGCTACAATATACAATTTTTTTTTATTTAATTGAGAGCTTGGTGAAGCCTTGATGTGGTAAGACAGCAGGAATGAAAATTGTGAAAAATACTGGCCTGAAAATTTATTTGTTTGTTTCAACTATCAACGGCAATTTTGTTTATCACTAAAACAAGAAGGTGGCTTAAATGGCTATTTTGCCTGAATTTATATTTCTTTGTATTTATCTCAAAAAGTATATTTTTGCACCTGATTAACTAAATAATACTACCATGTCAGACATTGCAACAAGAGTAAAGAAAATAATTGTTGACAAATTAGGTGTTGATGAAGCCGAGGTTAC
>JANYFT010000043.1 GCA_025359625.1 Ferruginibacter sp. | reverse complement strand
AATCTTATAAACAAGTGCCAGAAATGCAGGCTATCACTCGCCACCCAATTAATGTTTCCGGTAAGTAATGGTGTAAAACTTTGCTTGCTGTCGCTGATATTAATTTTTAGTTTTGGCACATAATCAAAGCCGTCAAAAATATCCTTGTACACCCCTTCGCTTAACCATGTTTTGGTAATAAAAATTTCTTCAGCCGGGTAAGAGCTTACTATATTTGGATGGTGATCTGTATCCGTTTCAAAAGCAATGCTTTTAGCTTTTAATGCATCCGTCAAGTTGTTGTATTCTTCATTTGCCACTTCTATAAATAGCTGTTGCCGCAGTCCGAAACTTACTTCTTTAACATCCGCTAATGCAGCAGCAGCCAGTATATTCATCAGATCTCCGGGAGAAATGATCCCCCCGGTAAAATTGATCTTTATGGTGAATGAATTTTTCATGCAATTTATTTTTATGTTACAGGCATTTGTTTTTCATGGTATCATTGTTGTGTCACTCCATTGTACTTTTTAAACTTTGAGCAACACTTTCTCAAACTGCTACCTTACTTCGTAATCGCAATTCCCGCCAATCAAATCATTGCATCTGCTGCCAATCCAAACTCCTTCATTGCCTTCGGAAAATTTTTATTCTCATGCCCCGGGCTAAACAGTTTTAATAACGCAAAGCGTTGCAAATCGCTAAGTGCTTTCCATTTTTTTACAGCGATGAACCAATTAAAGGCTACTGCTTTTTGTTGCAATGCTTGCGGCACATTTTCAAGATCAGCCCACAGTGGTGCAATAGCTATCGCCAATTCTTTTGCATCACCGCCGGTATAAATATTTATCAGTCCGTTTAAGTAAAAATGATAGGCTGATTTTTCTATCCTTGTTGTACAGTGTTGTACCGCAAGCACTTTTCTTTCTTCAAAAGAAAATTTGCACCAAACTTCCAGCGGCAGTTTAATGCCTACGGCATCCATTTTAAACCGTACGATCATTGGAATACAACGTACATTTTCCTCCACAAAATCTTCTTCAAATAAAAAATATTCCACTCCAAATAAGCCCTGCATTTCCGGTGATCGTTTGAAGGTATTTATTGCTGGCATTTTATTAATTTTTAAATTGGTGTTACTTATTAGTTGTTGCCCCCATTTTTATTTCCCCGATCACTCTATTAAGTTAAGCCTTTATTTTTACTATAACACAACCCCGTCAGCTCAATGTTATTTAGTTATCCAGTGTTATTTTAATTGGCTTTAGCCAAACTACTATTTGGGCTAAAGCCCAATTTCTTATTTCAATTTTTCATCCCCGCCCTGAAGGGCGGGGCAATTGAAACCTTCAACAAAAAGACCTTGTCAGTCTGCGGTTGCAAACCCTCCTGGTTACACCTCCGCCACAATCAACACCGCAGGAACAATTTTAATCTCTTTATCCACAACTGGCAATGTTGCCTTATCCAATATCGCCTGCACTTCGGGCCTGCAACTGCCACAGCCCATGCCTGCACCGCTTGCTTCGCATAAAGTTTTTAATTTGGTACAGCCTTCTTTTATTTTATTTACAATATTACCCTCCCCAATATTGCCACAACTGCAAACCAGTTTGCCAATTACGGGCTCGGTTACTTTTCCCGAACGCAATAGCTGCAAGCGCTTTTCACTCAGCTCCATTTTATTTTGTATCAGGTAACGGTATTCTAAAAACTCAGTTTTATCACCAATCAAAATAGCACCTACCAAACGGTCGTTGTGAATGATGCATTTTTTATAATAACGTTTTGCCTTGTCAATAAACACCACTTCCTCATACGCCGGATCATCAGGACATTCTGCCAACCCCATGGAGACAAGGTCTGTGCCGTGCATTTTTAAAATATTCATCAGCAGGGAGCCTTCATAATATTTGGAAATATCGCCGCTTAAATAACGGGCAACAATCTCCGCCTGTTGTTCAGCCGCAGCAGTAATGCCATACAAAAATCCTTTAAACTCTGCTATTTCACCCACCGCAAAAATAGACAGGTCGCTGGTTTGCAAATATTCATTTACTTCAACACCACGTTTGCTTTGCAAACCACAGGCTTTGGCCAGTTCGATATTGGGCACTGTACCCACGGCAATTACAATGGCCTGGCAGTTAATTGTCAAGCCACTTTTTAGTTGAACGCCCGTTACTTTTCCATTGCCATAAAAACGTTCTATCTCATCGTTGTAATAAATATCTACGTCTTTGCTTAATAATTCTTCGTGCAATAACTGGCTGCCCAACGGATCAAGCTGCCTGTCCATCAGCCTGCTGATACGTTGTACGATCGTAACGCCCACGCCTACTTCCCTTAATGAAGCAGCCAACTCAATACCCAGCAAACCACCACCAACTATCAATACTTTTCCTTTTGCCGCATCCACATGATCTTTAAAATTATCTGCATCTACCCTGCTGCGCATGGTAAATATGCCTTTCATATCCGGCACATCTCTCAGCATTGCAGCACGGCTGCCAGTTGCCATTAACAACACATCATACTGATGCAGCACACCGTGGCTATCAATTACTGTTTTATTTTGTCTATCAACCTGCTCTACACTTACACCACGGAATAACTGAATATTAAAATTTCGTTCTTCCTTGTCTGTCATCTTTACCAACTGCGCCCATTTCTGTGCACCACTGATATAATCCGGCAACATTACCCGGTTATAAAAAGGAAAATTTTCTTTGCTGAAAACCTTTATTTCATCCTCAGTATTTAAAGCCCGGTAACTTTTTACAAAACCACAGGCACCGGCACCGGCGCCAATTACAATTATCTTTTGTTTATCTTTTTTATGCAATGCCACTTGCACAGCAGCAAA
>JANYFT010000026.1 GCA_025359625.1 Ferruginibacter sp. | reverse complement strand
TCCCCAAATTAAACTTACTTTTCCATCTTTATTAATAGCAAAAGTCATTTTTTCTGCAAAGGTGGCTGGTTTTGTAGCTGCGGCTTTTACCCTCAGCATATCATCTGCCTGTTTGTAATCAAAAGCACCCCATTGTTTCCATGTCTTACTAAAAATAAGAGTCCATTCATCCTTACCTGCAATAGTAAACAAACCATATTTTCCTGCAGGCAACGCCTGGCCATTTATTGTTACCGGTTTGTCTGTTTCAAATACAGTTGCTTCATTGGCACCCGTGCGCCAAACAGCGTCGGCTTTGGGTTCCAGGTCTTTTCCAATTGTTCTCCCTTTTACTGAGGGCTGGCTATAATCGATACTTATTGCAGCACCTGAACTGATTGTTTCGGTTACTTTTGCAGGAGGGCTGGGGCGTTTACTCTTATCTTCCTTTTTATCTTGTGCAGAACAGGCCGTTATTGTAAAAAATAAAACTGTCATCGAAAGAAGCGCAAATAATTTTTTCATAATTGTTTTTTTATAAATGATTAAATTTAATACACAGCAATAAAACGTTTTTGTTTAAGGAACTGCTAAATTATATAATTACAGGTAATAATGCCTTGTCAATTGTCTTAAAAAGATCGTGCATTTCAAAAGGCTTGCCCAAAAAATAATTGGCACCTGCATCAAGGCAACTTCTTCCAGCATCGGGCAGTGCCGATATCATAATCACAGGTATGCTGTTAAAAGTTTTATTTATTTTTATTTTTTTACAAACCTCACGCCCATCTGCACCAGAAAGCAGCATATCCATTAAAATTAAATCGGGCAAAGCTGTTTCTAAAAAATGCTCAATATTTGCCGGGCTGTCATTTGCTGTTACCTCAAACCCCTTCATTTCCAGCATCACTTTTATCATAAAGAGAACATCTTCATTATCGTCAATTAGCAAAATATGATACTTCCCGTTTATCATAAATAATTTAACCTTTTAAAGGCAATGTAAAGTAAAAAACTGAACCCTTACCTGGTACACTATCAACCCCAATTTTTCCGTCATGCCTTTGTATGATTTGTGAGGCAATAAATAAACCAATACCAAAGCCAGGAAATGTTTTTTCATCCTTGCCTGCAACCCGATAAAATCGCTGAAATATTTTTTGCTGATCTGTTTTGCTGATGCCAATACCCGAATCTGCTACCGATACTAATAGTTCATTATTAATTACTTCACTGCTAACATGTATTTCTTTACAATTGGGCGAATATTTAATTGCATTGGTTAGCATATTAATTAATACCTGCCCAATTCTGCCACGATCTACAAACAGGTTAGCATTTACCTGGCCGGTAAATTTAATAATACAATCCGGTTGAGTATGCTGTGTCTCTTTAACAATTTCACTTATTAAATCATTAATATTAAACCGTTCCTTATTTAACTGAAGGCTGCCAGATTTTATCTTTGATAAATCCAACAGATCACCAATTAAAGTAGTGAGTGTTATTATTTGTTTATTAACGGTTTCAAGCGAATTATTAAGAAACTCATCGTCTTTATCTTTATACAAACTCATTAATATCTGAACATATCCCTTAATAGAAGTAACAGGTGTTTTTAATTCATGGCTGGCCATGCTGATAAAAAAATCTTTTTGTTGTTCATTCTCTTTTATGTCATGTATATCGGTGCTGGTGCCCACCCACAGTTGAATAGTACCGCTACTGTCTCTTTGCGGAAGTGCCCTGCTTAACTGCCACCTATATTCGCCATCATGTCTTTTAAAGCGATGTTCAAATATAAAGTCTTCGCCCGATGCAATGGAGTGTTGCCATTTGCTTATATTTTCTTGTTGATCATCCGGGTGAACCATTTGCAACCATCCGTCATTTTGCAGTTGCTCAAAATTTTTTCCGGAATAATTGTATACTGCCTGGTTATAGTAATTCAAATTACCTGCTGCATCGCCTGTCCATATTAACTGGGCCATAGAATTTGCCAGCAACCTAAACCTTTCCTCACTTGCTACAATTTGTGTTTCAATTTGTTTTTGCTTAGTAATGTCACGTGCAATTTTTGATGCGCCAATAATGTTGCCCCTGAAGTCTTTTACTGGTGAAATAGTCAATGAAATATCAAGAATGGTTTTGTCCTTTTTTACCCGCTGCGTTTCAAACGAATAAACCGGGTGATCCCTTTCAATCTGTTCAAGAATTTCAATTTCTTCACCAGTGCGGTCATCGGGTATGAGTGTTGCAACCGGCATGCCTATTATTTCATTTGCTTTATATCCAAACATCCTTTCGGCAGCCTCATTCCAACTGGTGATAATACCGTCCATATTTTCACTTATAATGGAATCTTTAGATGATAATACAATGGCTGCAAGCCTTGCAATTTCCTCTTCATTTACCTTACTTTCCGTTATATCAACCGTTGTACCCAACAGGCGCAGCGGAAGGTTGGTATCGCTATAAATTACCTTTCCCTGTGTTCTTATCCAATGTGTTGTTTTATCCGGCCACACTATACGTGCTTCATAATAATAAATGCCTGTTTGCATTGCTTTTTCAAAAGCTTTTTCTACAACGTCAATATCTTCGGGATGAACCCGCTCACGCAACTCCTTGTGAAAAATACTAACAGGGGAAGTAAAGCCAAAAATCTCTGTAAGCCTTGCAGAATAAATAATATCCCGGTTTTGTAAATCCAGATCCCAGGTTGCAAGCCTTGTTCCTTCTGTTGCCAGGCGCAGGCGGGCTTCTTCCAGTTCAAGCTTTTGCCTTGTTTCTACTATTTCTGTTACATTATTTGCAGTAACCATTATCCCGGATACGGAGCCATCTGTTTCAAATAATGGAAGATATTCGTAATTGAGATAAAATTTTTTCGTTCCATCGTTGCCCTTTAAATAAGCAACTGCTTCGTTTTCACTTACAGCTTTTCCTGTTGTGTAAACCTTCGCTAACAGGTCAGGATATTTTTGTTCTTTCAATTCAGGAAAAACATCCAATAACCTTTTCCCCAATACATCCCCTTCTTCCCGTCGCCATATATTTTTAATCATGGCAATATTGGCTATTTCAATAACATACTCTTTTCCCCGTAAAATTGTCATTGGTACAGGCGATTGCATTATCATATTGCGAAAATGTTTTTCACTTTCCACCAACGAATATTTTGCTTTTACCATGGAGGTAACTTCACTGGCAATTACTATAATTCCAGAAATATTTCCATAGTCATCTTTAAGTGCCTGGTAACTAAAACTAAAATAAGCCCTTTGCATTGTTCCAAAACGATTGAGCAAAACAGCAAATTCGGTTGTGTTATAAGTTATACCCGTTGCCAGCACAACAACAAGCAATGGTTCCACCATTTTTTTTTGCTCCGGTAAAACATCATGCAAAGCCTTGCCTACTAATTCTTCTTCTGTTTTATCTATCACCTGCAGGTAGGTTGCATTGGCCATTTCTACTATAAAATCAGGCCCACGTAAAACCGCAATACCAACAGGTGCCTGCATTACAGTGTTGCGGAATTTTTTTTCACTTTCACTAAGGCTCTGTATAAAAAATTTTTGTGCAGTAATTTCATTAATCGTTTCGTTAATAGTGCCTGGCTTTGGCTGGTCATAATCATCCCCATTTATACCATCTTTATATTGCTCCTTTTTATTGCCTAATATTTTTAACCTTGCCATTTTTTCGGTGGTATCGCAACACAATACAAGCACACCGCCGGTTTTTCCGAGTTCATCTTTTATGGCACTGTAACTGACTGTCCAAAATGTGTGATCTTTTTTGCCATTTTTATAAACAGGTATCAACAGGTTTTCCATACTTGCAGTATTGCCAGTTACCATCACCTGGTCAAGCAATGATTTGTTGACCGGCCAGTTTTCATTCAACCAATTTTCAGCAGGCAAACCCAATATATCTGCATGTTTACCCTTAACATCTAAACACAGGCTACAGCCATCATTATAAAAACAATGCAATCCGGAGCCCCAATATAAAATCATGGGAAAAGGAGTATTGAGTACAATATTTAATGTGGTACATAAACTTTGTGGCCATTGAGAAGGTTCACCCATATTATTAAGTGACCAGTTTTTTGTACGCACCAATTCACCCATTTCGCCACCCCCTGCTAAAAAAGGATAGTTTAGTGGTAAAGATGTTTCCTTGTTTCTTTCTGGCATGGTAAAACAGTATTTATGAAAAGGCTTTTGGTAATGACTTTAATACAATTAAAAATAGCTAATCTCTTATAAACCCATTCATTTGCCTAAGCAAAAAAATAAATTAGTGCCAGCCTTTATAAGCTGCAACAAATTGCGTGCTGCAATTTTTTAAATTACAAGGCATGATATTAGTACAGGTAATTATAAAAATTTAAGCAGTATTTTATCAACCGATTTGTATAAAATACAAATAAAATTACTATAAAAGATGATGGGTAATCAAAGAAAAAACCAGCCTAACGACCTCTTTGAAATGCTTCCGCAAGCTATTGCTGCTTTAAGGAAAAATATAATTAAGCCAATTTTTGGAGACAGCCGTGCAGATAAATATGCCAATGAAAGGCCACCCCTGCGATCTGAATTGTTTACAGAAGAACAACTGGAACAGCATGCCAGCACAATATCCAGGAAACACCAGCTTATCTCTGAGCATCCATCCGAACAATTATTAAAACGGCTGGCAGAAAATGAAAATATTTTGCTGGAGGTGCATGCTGCTTTAACACAGGCATTAAAAAATAATAACCGGATAGTGCCTGCCGGTGAATGGTTGCTGGATAATTTTTATTTGATAGAAGAACAAATTTATACCGGTAAAAAACATTTACCTAAGGGATATAGCAAGGGGCTTCCTCAACTTTTAAAAGGAGAATCTGCCGGTCTACCAAGAGTTTATGATATAGCTGTGGAAATTATTTCCCATAGTGATGGGCATGTAGACCTTAACAGCCTCACTGGTTTTGTAAATGCTTACCAAACAAATACTTTTTTAAAACTCGGCGAATTATGGGCTATCCCTATTATGTTGCGGTTAGCATTAATTGAAAACCTGCGCCGTCTTTCCATACAAATAGCCAGTGATATCATCAATAAAAACCTGGCCAATAAATGGGCAGATAATATGATTGATGCTGCCGAGAATGATCCCAAAAACCTGGTATTGGTTATTGCAGATATGGCAAGAAGCGAACCGCCCATGGATAGCTCGTTTATTGCAGAATTAACCCGGCGCCTGCAGGAAAAAGGAAGTTCGCTCTCCCTGCCGCTTAACTGGATAGAACAAAGATTATCGGAGGAAAGCCTTTCCAGTAGCGAACTAATTCATCAGGAAAATCAAAAGCAAGCCGCCGACCAGGTATCTATCAGTAATAGTATCAGCAGCCTTCGTTTTTTAAGTACTACCGATTGGCGGGACTTTGTAGAAAATACCAGTGTGGTAGAGCAGATACTTCGTCGGGATATTAATGGCACATACCTGCAGATGGATTTTTATACCCGTGATAATTACAGGCATGTTGTAGAAAAAATAGCCAAGAACAGCAAACTGACAGAAAAGGAAGTGGTGGAAATTGCCTTACAGCTTGCTGCTGAAAGTGCCGCTAAAACTGTTGACCTTCGGTTAAACCATGTGGGATATTATCTTACCTGCGATGGATTACAACAAGTTAAAAAGATTGCAAAAATGCGATCATCTGCCATTGATTCCTGTAAAGACATATTTAATAAAATTCCTTTGCTCTCCTATGCAGGGGGGATTATCCTGATAGCTGTTTTAATTAGTCTGAACCTTATTTATAAAGTATACTACGATGGGGTACAAAACTGGCAATTAGCAATACTAAGTATCCTCATCCTGCTGGCTACAAGCCGGTTATCGGTGGCAGTTATTAACTGGATGGCCAACTTACTGGCCAAACCTTATTTGTTGCCCAGGATGGATTTTAGTAAAGGCATTCCGGAGCAAAGCCGCTCTATGGTGGTAGTACCCACTATCCTTAATTCAGTGGCAGGTATCAATGCTTTAACAGAGGGCCTGGAAGTAAGTTTTTTAGCTAACAGGAACGAACACCTGCAGTTTGCCTTATTAACCGATTTTAAAGATGCTGAAACAGCTATCCTTGCCGAAGATGAATTGCTTTTAGAAATTACCCGCAATAAAATCATTGAATTAAACAAGAAGTATGAAAGGCAAACCAATGATACTTTTTTTCTTTTTCACCGCAGCAGAAAATATAATGCAAAAGATAAACTCTGGATGGGGTTTGAACGCAAGCGTGGAAAGCTGGCAGAATTAAATGCACTGATATTGGGGGAAGCAAATAATTATTTTTCTGCGATTGTAGGGGAAGAAGCCATTTACAAAAGCGTAAAATATATCATCACTCTTGATACGGATACCCAACTACCCAGGGATGCGGCGTGGAAAATGGTGGCTACTATGGCTCATCCCCTTAACCATGCAGTATACAATCAAAAGAAAAAAAGAGTTACAGATGGGTATACCATATTGCAGCCAAGGGTATCTAATAGTTTACCCGGTAACAACAGTTCTATCTATACAAAAATACATGGTAACGAGCCGGGTACCGATCCCTATACAAGAGCTATTTCTGACGTGTATCAGGATCTTTTTAAAGAAGGCTCCTTTATTGGAAAAGGCATCTATGATGTGGCTTCATTTGAAAAGACGCTTCACAATGTTTTGCCCGACAACTCAATTCTTAGTCACGATCTTTTAGAAGGTTGTTACACCCGTTCGGGCCTTATTACAGATATTCAGTTGTACGAAGATTACCCCATCCGTTACAGCACCGATATGCAACGTCGGCACCGCTGGATAAGGGGCGACTGGCAAATAGGCAACTGGATATTGCCCTATGTGCCGGCACCTAACAAAAAAATTGTAAAGAACCCATTGTCTTTACTTTCAAAATGGAAAATTTTTGATAACATCCGCAGAAGCCTGGTGCCGCAATCGCTGCTATTGATTTTATTATATGGATGGATTATTTCTTCTTCTCCATTATTTTGGACGGCCGCTGTATCCCTGATAGTTTTAATACCATCTATCATTAGTTTTTGCTGGTCGTTATTTACAAAGCCCCCCGATGTAATTTTTTCTCAACATTTTATTTTTTCTTACCGCTCTGCAAGCGACCAATTCTATCAGCATGTTTTAGAACTTTTCTGCTTGCCTTATGAAGCCTTTGCCAACTCGGATGCAATCCTGCGTACACTTTGGCGCATGTTTATCAGCCATAAAAAATTATTGCAATGGAACCCCTATCATAGTACCATCAATAATCAAAAAACAATCAGGGCAGCTTATGCTACCATGTGGTTTGGCCCCTTGTTATCTGTAGTATTATTTATTTATTTAACCGTGTATGTTCCGCTGTCGTTAATCTTTGCAGTACCCTTCATAATAGTGTGGATCATTGGCCCTTTTATCACCTGGTTGGTTAGCAGGGTTGTTAAAGAAAAAAAAGAAATCATCTCTGCAGAGCAAACTATTTACTTACGCATGCTTGGTAGAAAAATATGGAGTTTTTTTGAAACCTTTGTTACAGAACAGGACAACTGGCTGCCGCCCGATAAC
>JANYFT010000013.1 GCA_025359625.1 Ferruginibacter sp. | reverse complement strand
ATCGGACATAATGAGGCTTCCACCTGCGGCAAATGTGGCATGCAGTCATCAGTTAAAAAAACGGATGACTGCTGCAAGGATGAGAACAAGTTTATAAAAAACGATACAGATCAAAAAACAGCAGATGCTTCTTTTAAAATGGCGCAGGTAATTGCTGTTGCACTGCCGGTTGCTTTTTTTGAACTATTTGCTGCTCCTATGTCTTCTGTAACAGAAGCAAATTCCCTTTGCCATGCACCTCCACGAGACAGTGGGGTAGCGGTTTACATCCGCAACTGCGTTTTCCGGATATAGAATTTTCTTTTCTTTACTGACCAGGCAAATTACTTGCCGGGCTTTTGGCATTCCGATATGCCCATCTATGCGTTTATTCCTTCACTTAAAAAATAAATAAAAATGAAATCGTTAAAATTGCTGCTGATGGCAGCCTTAACCATCCTCTCTGTTGCAGGTTTTGCACAGGATACAACTAAACATAAAATGGCTAAACAACATGTAAATAAAATGGGTTACAGTTGCACCATGCACCCCGAGGTAACAAGTGATAAGCCAGGTAAATGTTCCAAATGTGGAGCGGATTTAGTGCTTTCCAAAAAGGAACAAATGAAAATGGAAGTAATGAAAATATATAGTTGTTCTATGCACCCCGAGGTAACAAGCGATAAAGCAGGCAAATGTTCTAAATGCGGAATGGATTTGGTACTATCCAAAAAAGAAAAAATGAAAATGGAAGTAATGAAAATGTATTCCTGTCCAATGCACGCAGATGTGACAAGTGCTAAACCCGGAAAATGCCCAAAATGTGGGATGGACTTAACCGAAGCCAAGACAACATCCAAACCAAAGAAAAGTTAATTAATGAGGGCATTGAAGCAAGGTAAATTTCTTCAATGCCCTTTAACTAAATAGTGATGAAGATGAAAATGAAATATATGGTTACAGTTTTATTGGCTATAACCAACCTTACTGTAACTGCACAAAAGAAAAATATAAAAACTGAAACCTTTAAAGTGTATGGTACCTGCGAACAATGCAAAAACAGGATTGAAAAGGCTTTAGCAGGTATAAATGTTTACAAGGCAAACTGGAGCATAGAGACTAAAATGCTAACGGTTAGTTATGATAGTATTAAATTATCGAAACCTATCCTCTCAAAAAAACTGGCTGCTATTGGGCATGATACAGAAGAATTTCAGGCAGATGAAAATACGTATAAGAGCTTGCCCAAATGCTGCTATTACCAAAGATATGAACAACCGGTAACGACCCTTGCAAAGAATGACAGCGTGCAAAAAATATCAGCTCCTGCAATTGAAACTCATACTATCACCGGAATTATTTTAGAAGAAGATAAAAAAGGAAAATTGCTTCCGCTAATAAATGCAACGGTACATTCTTTAAACACAAGCTATTCCACTACTACTGATAACTCAGGCGTTTTTCAGCTGGCATGTGCCCTCCCTGTTAAACTTGTAGTTAGTTATGCAGGTTTTAAAACAGATACCGTAAGTATTACATCTGCCAGCGATATAAAAATAATTTTAAAAAATTCTTCTACTACTAATCTTAACGAAGTAATTGTAAAGACCAGAAACCAGGCAACATATATTTCTTCGTTAAGCACATTCAATACACTCAATATTGGCAGCAAAGAATTAACCAAAGCAGCTTGTTGCAACCTTAGTGAAAGTTTTGAAACCAGTCCTTCGGTTGATGTTAATTATACCGATGCTATTACAGGCATCAAACAAATTCAGTTGCTGGGCTTATCAGGCAACTACACACAAATAACTACCGAAAATACGCCGGAAATAAGAGGGCTTGCAGGTAGTTACGGACTTACATTTATTCCGGGTCCGTGGATAGATGGTATACAGGTTACCAAAGGCACAGGCTCTGTAGCCAATGGGTACGAAAGCATAGCGGGGCAAATAAATGTAGAGGAAAAGAAGCCCGATAAAATGGATAAGCTTTTTATAAATGGCTATGCCAATAATTTAGGAAGGGTTGAAACAACAGTGAACCTTTCAAAAACTTTGAATGATAAGTGGAGCACAGCTTTGCTTGCACATGTAAATGGGGTGGGTACAAAAACTGATGATAATAAAGATGGCTTTTTAGACATCCCAACCGGAAGACAGTTGAATGTAATAAACCGTTGGAGGTTTGCAGACAGCAAAGGCATTTTTGCACAGTTCGCTATCAAAGCATTAAACGACCACCGGCAGGCAGGTGAAACTGGTTTCAATCCGTCAACAGATAAATTTACCACCAATAAATATGGCGTTGGTATCAACGTAGCGCAATATGCATTTACAGGAAAATTAGGGTATGTGTTTCCACAACAAAAATATAAAAGCATTGGTTTTATATTTTCTGCAAATACTTACAACAACAATTCTTACTATGGTTTAACAAAATACGAGGGCAAACAGACTTCGGTTTACGCCAACCTTATCTATCAATCTATCATTGGTACAACGGCCCATAAATTTCGTACAGGGTTAAGTTTTACAAACAATAACTATAATGAAATATATAACACCATTAATTTTAAACGCCACGAAATTGTGCCCGGCACTTTTTTTGAATATACCTACACACCAACAACAAAGTTTACTGCCATTGCAGGTTTACGGTTAGATTATCACAATGAATATGGATTGATTGCCACACCAAGGCTCAACCTGAAATATGATTTTACTCCTAAAACAAATCTTCGTTTTTCTGCCGGTTCAGGCTTTAGAACAGCCAATATTTTTGCAGAAAATGCAGGCTTGTTTGCCAGTGCAAGGCAGTACAATATTATAAATCCTTCCACCAGTTATGGGTATGGCTTTAACCCTGAAAAAGCATGGAACTATGGTGTAAATTTTGTGCATACTTTTAAACTAAACAACCATGCAGGCTCACTAAGTTTGGATGCTTACCACACGACTTTTACCAACCAGGTGGTGGTAGATATTGATGCCAATCCGCAAAAAATATTATTCTATAACTTAAATGGCAAATCATTTAGCAACAGCATACAAGCCGAATTTAATTATGAACTCATTAAAAAATTAGATGTTCGTTTGGCCTACCGCTGGTTAGATGT
>JANYFT010000449.1 GCA_025359625.1 Ferruginibacter sp. | reverse complement strand
GAAAATCTGGAAACAATGCTTTTAATAAATACCTGCCTGCAAGGTGTTGCAACTGTTTATGTGGATGGGTAATTTGACGCTGCAATGGTACCTGTTGTAAAAAGAAATCCTTTTCTTCGGCTATATGCCAAACACCTAATTTTGTTGTGAGGTTGATATTTTGTTGATAAACGAGAGGCATAACTACAATTGAATTACCGGATTGGTTACCTAATATTTTACTTTTACAAAATAACAACTAAACATTTTTATACAACAATTTATTACAACCAATGATCCTTAGCGACACAAGAATTTTAGAAGAGATAGCCAATGGAACCATTAAAATAGAACCCTACACCAGGGATTGCCTCGGCAGCAATAGTTACGATGTGCATTTGGGAAAATACCTCGCTACTTACAAAGACAAAGAACTGGATGCAAAAAAACACAACGAAATAAACCATTTCGAAATTCCGGAAGAAGGAATTTTATTGCAGCCCCATGAATTTTATCTTGGTGTTACAGAAGAATATACCGAAACACATGCACACGTCCCTTTTTTAGAAGGCAAATCCTCTACAGGCCGCCTTGGTATTGATATACATGCCACTGCAGGAAAAGGGGATGTGGGATTTTGCGGAAACTGGACGCTGGAGATCTCGGTGAAGCAACCGGTAAGGGTGTATAAAGGAATGCCTATTGGCCAGTTAATTTATTTTCCTGTAGATGGGGAAATTGAAATAAAATATAACCAGAAAAAAAATGCCAAATACAGCGGGCAACCCAATAAGCCAGTAGAAAGCATGATGTGGAAAAATGAATTTTAATTGTGCTGCCAGACATAAAAATTTAGAAGAGAGGCAAAGCTTACCCAAAAAATATAAGGCACCAGTAGCCAGGCTGCAGTTGAAGAAATTTTTTCAAACAAGGCGATGGTGAATAAGATTGCTAACCACATAACAATGATATCTGCAAATGCCCAACCCGGTTGTTTTGCATAAAAGAAAATAAACGACCATAAAAAATTTACTACTAACTGAACAGCAAATAAAATAAGAGATGCCTGTTTAAGAGCTTTATCAGCCTCACTTTTCCAAACAAGAAAAAGCGCAATGCCCATCATAATATATAGTGCCATCCATACTGGAGCAAAAAACCAATTGGGCGGATTGAAAGTTGGTTTATTGGCAATAGCGTACCAGCCATTAACCCCTGATGTGGTAAAAAAAGTTGCAATGCCACCAACGAGTAGCGGAATTAATATGAATATAAATAGCTTCATGCAGATCGATATTAACTAAAGTAAATGTAATTATAGTTCACCATATTTTTTATAATACGCAATCAGAAAACCGGTTACTTCATCATAACTTAACACACCGGAAGGTTGCTGATTACTTTGTAAATATTTTCCGTACATCCAGCGGATAACCGGCTCAACAGGATTTTGATGCCGGCGGTTAAAATCGCTCAATTCTTTTAAATCAGCTTTTACTGAGGGTAACAGTTGATGTGCAAATGATTTAGCTGCTGAAGAATCAACAGCATAAAGATTTCTGTCGGCGTATAAAAAAAGATCCAGATAAGTGGAGTAAAGAAATAAACTGTCTTTTGATGAAGCAGCAGCAAGATACCCTACAAAATTGGCTTCATTTTCTTTTGCATAACCAATCTGGTGCGCTATTTCGTGGCAGGTGGTGTAAGGTTGCAAAAATTTTGGAACGGTGGTATTTATCTGCGCCTCACCGGTAAAGGGATTGTAATAACCCGTAAAGCCAATGTAATTCCCCAGCCAGCCCCATAACGATGTTTTAACAGAGGCCGTATGGTATTGCAAAAAAGCATATTTTTTATTTACTTCTGCATAAGCAGCAGCAGAACGTTTAAATAGTTCATTGCTTGTTAATGGAACCAATCCATTTCTTACAATAGCAACTTTATTTTCATTTATTTTTTGAAGCAATATACTGTTCAATGTTTTTAAATCTGTGGGTGAATATTTTTCCATGGTTAAACCTAACTCTTTGGCAATTCCCTGCCGGTTATAATTAATACCCCATAGCAAGTTAAAGGCAATATAAATAAGCAGCATAGAGATAAACCAGGCAGATAATTTATTAAAAAAGGATGGCCAGGTAAGCTGCTTTTTAAACAACACTTTACAACCCCTTACTGTTTTCCATAAAAGCCAGATGACTATTGCTCCATAAAGTAAATCCCCCAGGCTAAAAGGCAGCCAGCCAGTAATCCATCGGAGAAAAGAGGAAATAAATGGGTACAACCCGGTAACATAATACTGCTCTGTAACATACGGTGCAGCAGAAAAAAGGTGGATAAAAAGCACCAATAGCAGTAGCACACCAACAAAAACCCACTTCTTTTTATTTATCATATCGCCTTAAAAATAATAAAAAACATGGTTGCCTAAATTTTGCTGCGACAATTTGATATTAATTATATAAAATTAACCTAAAAACCATACCTTTGCCGTCCTTTAAACGGGGGTAATGGGAAAAAGAAAGGCAATAGAGATAGCTTTTGTGGGTTTAAAGCCCGGTATTCATGAGTTTACTTATCAGGTAGACGATTCTTTCTTTGCAGATGCAACGGAAAAAGAGTTTGCCAATTGTACGGCTACGGTTAAGTTACAATTAGACAAAAAGAGCAGTTTTTTTCTGCTAAAATTTGAAGTGGGAGGCATAGCAGATGTGGCTTGTGACAGGTGCGGAAATCAATTGACAAAAGATCTTTGGGATGAATTTAATATGCTGGTGAAAATGGTGGATAACCCGGAGGAAATGAATCAGCAGGAAGAAGACCCTGATGTTTTTTACATTTCTAAAACCGAAAGCCATATTTACCTGAATGACTGGATTTTTGAGTTTGTGAGTTTGAGTGTGCCGGTACAAAAATTATGTAGTGAGGAAGAATTGGGCGGCCCCAAATGTAACAGGGAAGTATTGGAAAAGTTAAGAGCCATGGAAGCCAGCGAAGATGCCAATAACGCCAATGCTATCTGGAAAGGGTTGGAAAAATTTAAGAAGAATTAGAATATAGTAGTAATATAAGAACGAGTATAGCAATTAATTTATAATAACAACTAAAATTTACAGATATGCCAAATCCGAAACGACGCCATTCGCAGCAGCGCAGCGCAAAGAGAAGGACGCATTACAAAGCAAGCGAAACTACGTTGACAGTAGATAAAACTACCGGTGAAACACATGTACGCCACCGTGCACATGTTAGTGAAGGTAAATTATATTACAAAGGGCAAGTGGTAGCTGAAAAAGCACCGCTAAAAGCATAATATTTTTCAAATGCTGAATTCTAAGTTCTAAATTCGATTATTGAATTTATGGCTTAGAATTTTTTATTTAATGCATGTACCATGGATATTGCCCTTGATATGATGGGTGGCGATTATGCGCCGCTTGAAGCAGTTAAAGGTATTTCACTATTTTTTGCCGAAGGCGTTAAAAATATAACACTAACACTCATTGGCGACGAAGCTGCAGTGAAACCATTGCTGTTAACCCATGCTATTCCCTTAGACAATATTACTGTAGTTCATGCATCACAGGTGATCAAAATGCAGGAGCATCCCACTAAAGCACTTCGTGAAAAACAGCAATCATCTATAGCCATAGGGTTTCATTTATTGGCTTCCGGCAAAACGGATGCTTTCATCAGTGCCGGTAACACAGGAGCTATGATGGTAGGGGCATTGTTTAGCATTAAGGCAATTGACGGAGTTGCACGGCCTACCATTGGCGCTTATATTCCAAGAGAAAATGGCACCCTTGGTTTATTAGTTGACGCAGGCATTAATGCAGATTGCAAGCCTGAAAATTTAGCACAGTTTGCGATATTAGGATCATTGTATGCAGAGCATATATTGGGTTATCAACATCCAAAGGTGGGGCTCATTAATATAGGTGAAGAAGAAGGTAAGGGCAATCTGCTGGCGCAAGCGGCTTACACTTTATTAAAAGAAAGCAAGCACATCAATTTTATTGGCAACATTGAAGGGCGTGATATTTTACTGGATAAGTCAGACGTAATGGTTTGTGATGGATTTACCGGGAATGTAGTGTTAAAAATGGCCGAAAGCATTTACGACCTTGCACAACGCAGGGGTATACAGGATGAACATTTTGACCGGTTTAATTTTGAAATGTATGGGGGAGTACCGGTACTGGGGGTTGCCAAACCAGTTATCATAGGGCACGGTATTTCTAAAGATTTTGCTTTTAAAAATATGATCTTAATTGCACAACGAATGTTGGAAAAAGAATTGATGCAGAAGATGAAGGATGTTTTTGTGCAGAAAGTATAGTCACAACAGCAACTCATATAAAAAGAGGTTATCATTTTCTGATAACCTCTTTTTTATATTTTAACCAGGTATTCTGAATAAAATTTTTTATTGCTTTACTTTTTTTAACAGCATAACATAACCGCATAAGTTTTTCTTTTTTTTATTTACCTGCACAGGTTTCATCATGTGGTATTCTGACAATTTAGGAATGTAGGAGTAACTGATAACATTGCCATCCACATCGCCCCATTGTTTTTTTTGATAAGCAACCTGTTTTTCATCCCAGTCATACATTCTTACTTCATATAATTTAGAAGTTACATCGCCTATAAAAATAAACTGATACCAACTGCCTTCTGTTAAGGGAACAATAACGGGCATTTCGTATTCGCTTTCCATGGCCATGGATGCTTCTTTTACAATTAAAAAACCCTGTTTAGCCAATTCCTGCTTTATGCTATCGGCCTGGTGTAAAATATATGGATCAGAACAAGCCGCCTGGTGGATCACATTTTGGGAGATGGCTATTTTCGAAATAAAAAAAATAAATAAAAACAGGGATAAGTATTTGCAGTTTTTCATTGTTTTCAGGTTGGGTAAAATAGGGTTTGGCATTGTTTTTTAGATATATCGAAATCTATAGTGAATTTTTAAAGGATTTAATCCTTCAATATTCCAAATTCATGCCATATAGAAACGAAATTTTTGAAAAAATGTTATTTAAAAGCAAAGAATAAATTTAACCTACCGTGCGTTAGGTATTTTTATTAAAATAATAAGCTCCCGCCTGCTGGGTGCAGGTAATTACCAAATCATTTATGCAAACATGATCCGGTAATTGGGCGCAATAAAAAATAGTGTCTGCAATATCACCAGCGGTTAAGGGAATAATGCCAGTGTATGTGGCAGCAGCTTTCGTCTCATTTCCTTTAAAGCGTACCCGTGCAAATTCAGTTTCTACTGCGCCGGGGTGTATGCCGGTTACTTTAATATTATGTTTCAGCAGATCAATACGCATGGCTTTGTTAATGGCATCTACAGCAAATTTACTGGCACAATAAACATTTCCCCTTTCATAAACTTCTTTACCTGCAATTGAACCCATATTAATGATATGCCCCTTTTTTTCTGCTATCATTAATGGAACTACTGCTTTACTAACATACAATAAACCATGAACGTTTGTATTCAACATCGTTTCCCAATCATCCATATCTGCATTCTCAAAAGAATCCCTGCCAGCGGCAAGTCCTGCATTATTTATTAGCAGGTCAATTTTTTGCCAATCTGGTGGTAAGCTGGCAAATGTATTTGCTACTGCTTTTCTATCCTGTACATCAAAAGGCAATGTCAATATTTCAACAGGATGGGTTGCCTGTATGTTGGTTTTTAAATGCTGTAACCTTGCAGATCTTCTGCCGGTGATGATAAGGTTATATCCAGCTGCCGCAAATTTTATGGCGCAAGCTTCTCCAATACCTGAAGTGGCACCTGTTATCAATACAATTTTATTCATGCGTAAAAATAATGTAGAATATTTAAAATGTAATTGGCTGCTATTTTAGAAGTGTATTAAAATGGTATTTGCAAAATCCAAAAAGTGATAGTGCTGTCAATTTTTTACAAAGAGGCTGCAAACACTTTAAGTCTAAAAAAGATTAAAAAATCCTAAGCGATAAGATTGTGGTGATTTTATCTTAACAGCACCGCGTAGCCTTTTCGAACAATTACCTGGCCAGTGTAAGTTGTTCCTTCTGCCATCCATACATAACTGCCGGGGTCTTGTGGGTTACCTTTAAAAAAACCATCCCATCCCTGGCCTTTTTGATTGGTATAAAATAGCAACTTGCCCCAGCGGTTGTAAACCCTGAAATAATTAAGCGATTTCATGCCCAATAAAATGGGTTTTAAAATATCATTGTTGTTGTCGTTGTTGGGCGAAAAAGCACTGGGTACATAAAAGCTGGGTGGCACTTTGTACAGTTTTATATGGATGCTGTCTCTTGATGAGCAACCGGCTGCGCTGGTTACCAGTAACTGGTATGTGATATTATCTTCGGGCGAAGCAACAGGATTGGATATAGTTGGGTTGCTTAACCAGGTAGAAGGTTGCCAGGAATAGATACTTCCTCCGGTACCATTTAATTGTAAAGGCTCTCCCAATACAGAGGTAGTATCGGCAGGGCCGGCATTGGCAATTACCTGTGGGTCTACGTTTACTATTACGGTATCAAATGCAGGTTTTGGGCAACCTACTACATCTGTTACAGCAACAATATATTGAGTAGTGGCAGTGGGGTTAACGGCTATGGGATTAGCAATATTTGTAGCATTTAAAAATGTTCCCGGCGACCATAGATAAGTAATGCCCCCGCTTGCTTTTAAAGGAACCGAAAAACCAAAACAAACAGTAGTGTCTTTGCCTGCGTAGGCAGGTGGGTAAGGTAAAGTTTTTATGGTAATGTTAGAGGAGTTATTGCATTTGCCCACATTGCCCACAACGTGATAAGTAATAACCGGAACAAGCGGATTGGCAAATGGATATTTGGCCGTATCGCTGCTTAGGTAAGTAGCAGGTGTCCAGATATAATGCAGCGCATTGCTGATGGTGTTAATAGTTAATCCATCGGTCCTGCAAATGATGGTATCATTTCCTGCAAAGATGTTTACAGTTTTTGTTACATCAACATAAACAGAATCTTTATTTGTGCAACCTAAAAGGTCTGTAAAAGTTACAAAGTAGGTAGTTGGTATATCAGGGCTTACCAATGGATTGGCACTGGTTAAACTATTAATATTATAATTAGGGCTCCACACAAAATTGCCCACATTATTTGTCTTCAATTGCAGGGTATCTATAAAACAAATTAGTGTATCATGGCTTATCAAATTGATTGTTGGGTTGTTGTTGATGGTAATGCTGTTGGTTACAGTATCTATGCAGCCAAATGTACTGCCCACTATTAATTGCACATTGTAGGTGCCCGAATCAGGATATACATACGTGGGGTTTTTATTAATACTGGTATCTGATGTAACGGCAGCGTCACCAAAATTCCATTGCCAGCCTGTTGGAGAACCAAACTTGGCTTTAGTGGTATCAATAAACTGAACCGGCTGTCCCTTACATAAGGGTGCATTGGCTTTAAATCCCGGAAAAAACCCCGGATAAACTTTTACAGGGATGGTTGTAGAATCTGCACATAAACCACCAATTGATACTCTTAATTTTAGCTTGTACACACCTGTATCGCTGTATATATGGGTAGGAGTAGCAAGTGTTGAGGTATTTAAAATTCCAGAAAGCGGGTCACCAAAAGTCCAGAAATAATCAATCCCTGAAGGGTTAATGGCATTGTTTGAAAAATTAACATTGAAACCATCACAACTGGTGGGGATGGGGTTGAGCAATGCTTGTGTAGCAGAACAATCCCTCACTCTTATGTGTAATTCTTTCCTGGTTTCACCAATATATACACCCTTTCTATATTCAGAAACACATACGGTTACAGCATATTCACCAGTGTTTACTATCGGTGGAGCAATGCCACTAATTAAACCAGTGATATGATTAATGGTTACCTGAGAACCCAATGGTATAGAACCGTTATAAGTTGAAAAATAAGGGACCGATGAATAAGGAGGGGAAGTAGCAATGTCAGGTTTTGGAATAGTTTGGCTGGCACCGTTGAATGAAGTACAAAAAGAATAACTTAATGAATCTCCATCAGGATCGGTTGCTGAAAAGGGGTATATAAAAAAATTATTTTCACAAATAACTGCTGTATCGTTGATAGGGAAAGTAGGGCTGCTGTTTTTAATGGCATCTGGTACCGCAGAAGCAGTGCCCGGAATTTTTATGGTGTAAGTATTTCCTATACTGCCAGAGCTAACTATATTATCCATATTCTCAATACGGCAACATCTTTGAGAACTTATTGTGTAGCCGTTTAATGAAACCGGCAACTCAATACTACTTAATTCATACACCACAATTTTGTAATAACAGATGGCCTGATTTCCGGTTATGCAGGGGTCATCATATTGTTTTTGTAAAAAATAATCAGTTGTTTTTATTACCGCTACATTGGAGTATTCTTTTGATGAAGTGCCTTCAAAGATGGTAAAGTTTACAGTGGGGTCTACCTGGTCCGTCGTGGCAGCACATTCCATATAAACCGTAAGCGTAATTTTATAACGTAAGTTTGAAGGGTTTGAAATGCCGGGGCCTAAATACTGATAATTAAAAAAACCACCTTTTATGTGCCGGGAAAAAGCACCTAAACAACTCATAAATAAAAATATGGTAAGCAAATATTTTTTCATTAGTAACTCCCGTAATTTAAGCAGATATAGACATAAATATAGTTAAAAACGTTGGGGGAGTTGCTTTGGTTGTGTGTTAAAATTTATTAACTAAAAAATTGAAAAGTAAGTTATTGGCCTTTTCTTTTTCTTCCCACATCCCCATATGAGCGGATTGGGTTAATATATTCACATGTGATTGTGAAGGCAGGTAACACTGTTGCAGGCTGCTTTGTAAGGGAATAGCCTGGTCATGTTCCCCGATGATAAATAAAATTGGCTTATTAAAATTTTGTAAAATAGCAGTTCTGTCGGGCCGGTTAATCATGGCATCATAATATTGTATTAACGCGGCATTAGTGAAACTTTTGCCCTGTTCAATAAGTGCTGTTATTTTTTCAGCATGCTCTTCCGTGAAGGTTTTGGCAAATAATGTGGGCGTGGTTAATTTTAAAAATGTGTGCGCCCCTTTGGTTTTGATAAATTCGATTGCCTTACGCCTTGTGTCTTTTTTATCTTCATTATCAGCAAATGCAGAAGAATGGAATAATCCAAAGCTGTTTAGATATTGCGGATATTTTTCTGCAAATGCCAGGGTAATGTATCCGCCCATGCTATGGCCGATAAGTGCAGCCCCATCCGACACCTGAAGGGGCAACTTTTTAGACTCAGCATCCAGGATCCATTTTATTATTTCGGCATAAGTTTCAATATTGGCACCAGGTGAAAATTCTGATAGCCCGCTGCCGGGAATATCGGGAACGACCACACGAAAATCATTTTTTAAAAAATCAATTTGCTGTTGCCATATAGTGCCATCTTCACCAAAGCCATGCTGTAATACAACTGTTTGCCCTGCACCGGTTACACGATAGTAAACATCTGAATTTTGATAAATGATGCTATTGATCTGCATACTGAAATTTTAAAATGCCTGATACCTGCGGATGCTCCTGTAAAGAAGTAATAGTACAATAGGTAGTAAGGCATTGTTCATTTGCTGTGGTAAAAAAAACCAGCTTAGTAAAACTATTATTAGCCCTCCAATCGCAATGGCAAAATATTTTTTTACCCCACTTTTTTTACTGTTTATAAAAAAAGCAATGATAACATGTACAGGCCAGGCCCACACTAAATTAAAATTATTTTTTACCATGGAATGATCGGTGCTGGTCCACATAAACACAAATAAAATTCCCAGGGCGCCCGTTAAAAAAAACAATAACCCATCAAACCCATTTAAAAATATAGTTGCTTTTTTATTGGCAGATAAACTTATTGCGACAATGGATATTAATAAAATTGAAAAAACAATCATTGGCGTAAAGAACGATTGCTTATTATTGGTTTCGGTAAAAGGATATAATTGATTAGCACTTACCACCAATTGATGATCTTGATTGCTGCTGTCTAAAGCCTTCATTAAATTATCTGGTAAAAATTGAGACTGGCTGGTTGTCATTATGGCGTCTGTAGGGGCACCCAATAAAAGATCAATGCCCAGCTTGCTCCAGTATTTTCCATTCTTATCAAGGTATTCGTGTATGGCCTGTCTAAACCTGGTGCCTTTGGGCATTACCGGTTTAAACGCAGGATAATTGGTTTTGTATTTTACAATGATATCCCGAACTCTTGTAGTGCAGTTGTCCAGAAAAAAGTCATACTTATAAAACTTGTTTTGTTCCTTTGCATTGGTGTATAAAAAATCTTCAAGAGCTATTTTTTCTGTTGTATTTAAATTTAATACCTGCTCAGTCATACCCCTTTTGGTGGATTGGTATTCGTTTTGAAAAGAGTCAAAATCCGCAGTAGATACAAAGTACAATAGTTTGCCCCTGATAAACTTTATATAAAAACCAGGATCATCAAAATTAAAAGTGCCATAATTAAAAACGATATCTGAACGGCTGCTGGTATCAGTTATCCGTATGGCACTATGGCCAAAAGTGGAATATAGTTCATCGCCGGGAGTGCAGGTGAGTAATGAAATCCTTATGTGGGAAGAATCCTGGGCTAATGTGCTGATTGGCTGATGTGCTGATATGCAAATTATAAACAGGCGTAGTAAAACGTTTTTTAATTTGAAAATTTGAAAATTTGAAAATTGAACAATGGGAAATACAGCAGCTTTTATTGGAAGGTATTTTTGATTCATGCTATTTTTTTTTACCACTGATTATGATCTGTAAAAAAGATGACCCTTTTTTTAAAATGTCTTCTCTGATTGAAGTCAAACGCTGATTAAAAAGATATTTTGAAATGAAGGCGTTCCAAAATGGTATGCGGTACAAGAGGGCGACGCAACAATGATCCACATAGTTTCTTAGCCCGGACAAAAATAGAAAAAAACATTTTTTAACGGCTATAATTGGGTGCTTCTTTTGTAATAGCAATATCGTGTGCATGGCTTTCCCGCATGCCGGCATTGGTTATTTTTACAAAGGTTGCATTTTGCAACGCCTTAATATTATTGGCGCCACAGTAACCCATACCCGCTCTTAAACCTCCTGTATACTGGTAAACAATTTCTTTTAGTGAACCTTTGAAAGCTACCCGGCCTTCAATGCCTTCGGGTACAAATTTCTTTATATCTGCTTCCACATCCTGAAAATAGCGGTCGCTGCTACCCTGTGACATGGCTCCCAGTGAACCCATACCACGGTATTGTTTAAACCTTCTTCCTTCGTAAATAATTGTTTCTCCGGGGCTTTCTTCGGTGCCTGCAAAAACATTGCCCATCATTACGCAACTGGCACCTGCGGCCAATGCTTTTACCATATCGCCGGTATAGCGTATACCACCGTCGCTGATGATGCCTACATTTTTTCCTTTCAAGGCTGCGGCTGCTTCCATTACTGCAGTTATTTGTGGTACGCCTGTACCGGCAACAATACGGGTGGTGCAGATGGAACCTGGTCCTATGCCCACTTTCACCGCATCAGCACCTGCATCGGCCAAAGCTTTTGCACCTGCTCCGGTACCTATATTACCTGCTATTATCTGTATACCTTTGAAAGTTTTTTTGATGGATTTAACTGTATTTATTACGTCTATGTGATGACCGTGTGCGCTGTCCATACAAATTATGTCAACGCCCGCCCGCTGAAGTGCGGCAACTCTATCCAATGTATTTTTTGTAATGCCTACACCGGCACCAACCAATAATCTTCCAAAAGAATCCTTTACAGCGTTTGGATGGCTTTTTAATTTTAGGATATCACCAAATGTTACAAGGCCAATCAGTTTACCCGCCTTGTTAACAACGGGTAATTTTTCAATTTTATTTTTTTTGAAGATAAGCTCCGCTTTTTTAAGATCGGTTCCTTCAGGTGCGGTAATGAGATTTTCTTTTGTCATTATCGTGCTTACCTTTTCTTTAAAATTAGTTTCAAAGCGAAGGTCGCGGTTGGTAAGAATACCCAATAATTTTTGCCCGGCGTCAACTATTGGAATGCCACCTATTTTATTTTCCCTCATCAGCCGGATAGCTTCGCCAATGGTTGCATCCGGGCTAAGGGTCAGGGGATCGAGTATTAAACCATTTTCACTTCTTTTTACTTTTCGCACCTGGTCGGCCTGGTGATCTATACTCATATTTTTATGCAGTATGCCGAGGCCACCTTCTCTTGCCAGGGCAATTGCTAACTGGGCTTCTGTTACGGTGTCCATTGCTGCACTGAGCATGGGTACATTTAAGGTGATTGATTTGGTGAGTTTTGCGGTGATATCTACTTCCCGTGGTAATACCTCTGAATAGGCAGGCATTAGTAAAACGTCATCGAACGTTAAGCCTTCACCGAAAAATTTTTTTGATTTTGTTTGAGCTGGAGTGTTATTTATTGTTGCCATAGGCAAAGATA
>JANYFT010000442.1 GCA_025359625.1 Ferruginibacter sp. | reverse complement strand
GCAAATACCAACCGCTGTTTGCCTTTAAACTTAGGCATTGCTTTTACGCCATCCAATGTAAGGGCATTACGTTTCAGCCATTCCACATCGGGTTTGTAAAACATATACAGTTCATAGTTTTTGGTTTCGCCTATAAAGCCTGTCTTTTCATTTATTTTCTTTTCGTTGAACTCTTCGCCAGTGGCAGTGTAAAATATATAACGGGCAAACTCTTCATAGCTTGGTAAACTTTTACCTTGCAGTATGCTTTCCATTTCAATGGTTGGACCTAATTCAAAATAACTGAAGGTGCCACCTAAGCCATTTTTCAAGTTTTCGTTCTTAGCAGTTTTCACACCTTTAATAACTCGTCTTACTCTTTCTGCTGTAATTGTGTTGGCGTAATCTTCCTGTTCTACTAAAATGAATTTTCGGTTACCGCCATCTTCTTTATTAAGCTCTAAAACTGCATGAGCAGTTGTGCCCGAACCTGCGAAGCTATCAAGAATAATATCTTCATCATTTGTTACAAGGTCTATTACATCTTTAATTATTTCTACAGTTTTTGGAAAATCAAATCTTAGGTCACCCAATATTTCAGCGACACTTGCGGTTGCTGCTCTGCCATCTTTGTAAAATACAGATGCGAATGGCTCTTTGGTGACATTTTCTAAATATGTTTTTCGACATGGTACAGTTGTTTCGTCTGCACCAAAATGAATAAATGCAGGAACTGCTTCTAAAGCTTTTTTTGCTCTATCCTCATCCCATCTCCAACCTGTAGATGGTTTTTTACAAACCTTTTTTGTTACAGGATGAATAATGTCATAACGGGGTCTATTTTTTCTTCCATCATCAGGACCAGCGAAATTATCGGGAAAATACAATCCTCTATCATCAGAATAGCTATAATGTTTGTGTTGCCTTCTTATATCTTCTTTTGGCAAGGAATTAAACCATTCATTCATTTTTGAATGAATTAATTCATGATTGCCTTTTAAATCTTTTTTTAATTTACTATACTGTTCAAGAACTTCATCAACACCTTCCTTGTATCTTCGCCAGTTGCCATTTTTAAGATTAGCCTCTTTATTCTTTGTATAGACAAGTATATATTCGTGAATATTTGCTATTAACTTGGCATCACCTCTTTTTGACCTTTGCCAAACTATATCTCCAACAAAATTTTCTTCGTCAAAAAGTTCATCCATCAAACATTTTAATCTGTGTAATTCATTATCGTCAATAGAAATAAAAATAACACCATCTTCAGTAAGTAATTCTCGTAGGAGTTTTAAACGAGGCATCATCATACAAAGCCATTTGTCATGCCTTGTTAAATCTTCCTTGTCAACAACTTTTCCTAACCATTCTTTGAGCATAGGACTGTTTACATTGTCATTGTAAGCCCAATTTTCATTTCCAGTATTATAGGGTGGGTCAATGTATATGCACTTTACTCTGCCAGAATAGGTTGGCAACAGTGCCTTTAATGCTTTCAAATTATCGCCTTGTATAATCAAATTGTCGTGTAACGAAATACTATCAGTTAAACTCAATTCATTTTTTGGCACAAGCTGGTGGTACTTCACAGCTAAGTGATGGTTTTGTACAAATGTTCTTCCTTTAAATTGGAGTGTTGGCATGTTGTCTAAACTATGATTGTTATGATAAAATGTTTATTATTTTTTTTTGTGGGGTTTAGATTCTTTTAAAATTTTCCTTTCTTCACCATCCAGTTTTCTTTGTAGCTTTTTTATATCTTCAGCAGGTGGTAATGCTTCTGGCTTTACACCTCTTTGTTGTAGCATATTTCTTACTGCCACATTATTGTCTATATGTTCTTTGGTAATTTGTTGTTCTCCTTTTAAATCCTTTTCAGTTACGTTGTGGCTGGTAAGTTCGGTAGCAAAGTCCTTGGCTTTTATAGTGAGTGTAGGTAAAAAATCTGCCAGTGGCCTGCTATCAGGTATGCTCAATTTCTTCTTCATGTCATTGGTACTAAAACCTCCAAACAAAGCCTGGTCACCTTTGCTACGTATAAATGCAAATCCTTTGTCATCTACACCACGCTGGTAAATAATCCCTGAAAGTTTTTTTTCTGATTTTGATAACTTCTCCCTGGCAGTAACCCTGGCAACATCCAGCAATCGTTGTTCAATAATCTCCTGTTTCCTTGTTTGAACGGCAAAATAAGTTTGGGCAAATGCAATTTCATTTTTTGCCGAATCTCCATTTTGTGCAACAAGGTAGCAGGCGTATCTTGTGAGGGCAAAATCCTGTATTTCCCTTTGTGAGCTACTACCTAATTCAACCATTTTCCCGATGCCGGCAAAATGGTCTTCCACGTTTCCTCCAGCATTGTTGCAAGCATCTTTAGCTTTTTCTATAACTTTTAAAAAATTATCCCATTTAGCATATCCTAAAATTTCCTGTAATTCCCTGCCACTCCAACATTCTATATTATTGTACACATAACAGGCATTTTCAAAACGCTCCAACAACTGTATTATAAATTCCTGTTTCATTTCTTTTTGTTTTTCGTAATGTACTTTACTTTTTCTTCTGCAACCTGCAGGGCTTTTAAAGCCATGTCTTCGTCCTCCACTTCATAAAGCAATTTGTCACTAAGCCATGCAACGAGCAAATCATTTTCTTTTACTTTAAAATACGCTGCCAACTTCACAACTTGTTCTCTTGTCGGGTTGCGATGTCCTCTTTCAATTTTACTAAGTATAGCCTGGTCAATGTCAAGGAAAGCAGCAACTGTCCGCAAGGGCAGTTCTTTATCTTCTCTAAGTTTCCGTATTGTGTTGCCTAAGCTGTCCATTTTGAACGATTGTGTTTTGACATAATTTGTCAAATTTATAGACTATAGCCCCGCGGTGCAAAGTTTTGTTGTAAAAGTTTTCAACATCTTGTTAATCGTTCTTTTATTAGTGGATAAGATGCTTGTAAGTTTTGCAGCCGGGCACCAAAAGCAAA
>JANYFT010000340.1 GCA_025359625.1 Ferruginibacter sp. | reverse complement strand
CGAGAGATTTTATCCGCTTTTTTAAAATCGAAAACAGGTATTGCTCAATCGCTGTTCTTAAATGTTACCATCACTGGAACATGATCACTGTATTTTGTCCAACAATCATAATCACCAATTTTTACTGATTCAAGTTTCTCTAACATGTCAGCCGAAGCAAAACAATAATCAATATGATATGGTTTATCCTTATGGCGGTACAGATAAAGTGTAGGATGTTCTTCTTTTCCTTGTGTTTGTTTATAATGTAAATGATAGGTGCTAAAAATGCCTTTCTCTTCTAAAAGTTTTACAACGTTTGAGTGGTTACTGGCTCTGTATTTTCTATCCCAAATTGAGTTACTGTTAAAGTCGCCAATTAATAAAACCTTTTTTTTATTCAATAAAAAATTATAGTGGTTAATAGCTTTCCAAATTTGAGTTATATATTGTCCATCCCGATCGGTAGGATTATTAGCCCAAATTGCAAAAAGAATAAAATCAAATTGACCACCTGTTACTGAAATAGGTATGATCATTTTAAAGTCTTCATTATGATCGCTGAGCACAGAAAAACGATAGTCGCTATATGAAAATATAGCAAGCCCTTTATGTTGATTTTTTCCAAACCATAAACTGTGAGTTGGTTTGGGAGTGCCAGTTGGAAATAATAATTTGTCTGGATGTTCACATTCTGGAACGATTAAAATATCCGGGTTATAAGAAAGAATACGGCCCGCTTTTTTTCTGTAAGCCATATTGCAGTTCCATGTTATTATTTTCATATTATGATGTATATCTACAGATGTATCGGAAACGATTTTTTTTATGTAAGAATACAAAAAACTTCTCGTTGCCATCGGGGTATTTTTAGTCTTCCTGAAGCGAAACCAATGCTGGGTATCAATTGCCGGGTGTATATTTGAACATGGTTCCTCCGGATATCCGTAAAAAAAGCAATTGCTTCCGGGTTGAATTTTATTAACATTGAAAAGCGGAGCATCACTATGCCCAATCCTTATATATCATTGATGACAACTGCGTGGCGATATGCCCGGCAGGAAAAAAAACGTTACGTTGGCATATACCTGCTTTTTATCTTCGCCAGCGTTGTGTCTGCCATGAACCCATTGCTATATGGCTGGTTTATTAATGCAGTACAAAAAGAAGGCATTAACAAGTTACAATATGCCTGGTGGTATGCTGGCATATTTATGTTGCTGAAACTGGCAGAGTGGGCTTTTCATGGCCCGGCAAGAATTATGGAACGCCACCTGGCTTTTAACCTCAGCCGTAATTTTTTAGAGCAGTTATATCACCAAACCCTGCACCTGCCGGTAAGATGGCACCAGGATCACCACACCGGTGCCACCATTAACCGTATCCGTAAAGCTTATGAAGCGTTGAAAGATTTTTTTCAGAATGGTTTTATGTATTTGTACACGCTCACCAAATTTCTCTCTTCGTTTATTGCGATGATCTATTTCTCTCCTCTTTTTGGAGCGGTGGGTGTAGCCATTGGTGCGCTGACAGTTTATTTAATTTTCAGGTTTGATAAACCATTTATGCAGTCAGTAGATGAAAAAAATGAGAAAGAGCATATTGTGTCCAGCAGTTTATTCGACAGCCTTTCAAACATCATTACTGTTATTACCCTGCGCCTCGAAAAACGGATGGAGGGCAGCGTGCTGCAAAAAGTAAAAGACATATTTCCCTCTTTTAGCCGAAGCATAAAAATCAATGAATGGAAATGGTTTGTGGCCGATACCCTGGTGAGCCTTATTTATGTGATCACCGCAGTGGGGTATATTTATCAGCACACCAGGCCAGGCAATGTGTTTATGCTGGGCAGCCTGGTGGCCCTGCTGGGGTTTGTAAACCAATTTACCAGTGTGTTTCATGACATTGCTTACCAGTACACGCAGATTGTTCAGTATAATACAGATGTGCAAACCGCCCGCTTTATTACAGAGGCATATCAGCAGCAACATTTGCCGGATGCTGGCACAGGCCTGCCTTCACAATGGCAAACAATTGCCATTAAAGGATTAAATTTTTCGCACAAGGCCGCTTATTCAGCCATAGAAAAAGCACATAGCCTGCACGATATCCACATCACTTTGCATAGGGGAAAACGGGTAGCATTTATTGGTGAAAGCGGCAGCGGTAAAAGCACGCTGATGGCGGTTTTGCGTGGCTTGTACGATCCGGAACCTGGTGTAAGTATCCGCATTGATGATACCATTGAAACTGACATGGCCCGCCTGTCTGAATCCATCACGCTGTTTCCGCAGGAACCGGAAATTTTTGAAAATACCATTGAACACAATATCACATTGGGGCTTCCTTTTGATCAACAGGATATCAATGAAGTTTGCGACACGGCTCATTTTGCGGAAGTGGTAAAACAGTTGCCCAAAGGATTGCAATCCAATATACAGGAGAAAGGGGTGAACTTATCCGGCGGACAAAAACAACGGCTGGCATTGGCCCGTGGCATACTGGCTGCCCGAAGCAGTGAGATTATATTGCTGGATGAACCTACCAGCAGTGTTGACTCCAAGACAGAAGTTCAGATTTACGAAAAACTCTTTAAAGCCTGTGAAGGTAAAGCCGTGGTATCTACCCTGCACCGCCTTTACCTGTTAAGTTATTTTGATTACGTGTACATTTTACAAAACGGGTATATTGCTGATGAAGGAACGTTCGTACATTTAAAACAACACAGCAAAATATTTAATGAATTGTGGAAGCACCAGGAGAAGGAGCAGGAGGCAGGCTGATGCCAGTCATCTGGTAATTTTAAAGCAAAATTCAAAACAATTAAATAGCTGTTGCAAAGCCCCTTAACTCCTGAATAGAATTATTTACTTTAGGTATTCAAATTAATTTTCAAGACAATAAATTCGCCAGATCTTCTTACTACATGTATGGCTATAGAAATATTTATGTAGTCAGTACAGTACATGATAGTTGCCATTACTTTCTGTCGTACTTTGAACCCCTTTAAATAACGATTCACTAAATACTTACAACCAGTCTTGTCATGAAGAAAAAAATTGTCTTACCACTCCTTTTTCAGTTGTGTTTGCTTATCAGCTTTGCACAGGTAAAAATTCAATACTTGCAAACAGAAAATCTTACCAATCCAATTGGCTTGGGTGTGCAACAACCCCGCTTTACCTGGCGGCTGGAAAGCGATAAAAGAAACGTTGCACAAACAGCATACGAAATTATTGTTTCAGAAAGCAAAGGCCCGCTTTGGAAAAGCGGCAAAGTATCCAGCAATCAATCAGTGCAGATTGCTTATGCAGGCGCTGCATTGCAAAGCGGTAAAAAATATACCTGGCAGGTACGGGTGTGGGATAATAACGGAAAGCCATCTTCATGGAGTGAATCCGCATTTTTTCAAACGGCGTTGCTTGGCGTATCAGATTGGAAAGCAAAATGGATTGAAGCAGGCTTTGAAGAAGATGCCACTAACAGGCCAGCTATTTTATTTAGAAACAAATTTTCGGTAGCAAAAAAAATTACAACTGCTATCTTATACATAACTGCACATGGGATGTATGAAGTGCAGCTTAACGGAAAAAAAGTGGGCGATGCATATTTAACACCGGGCTGGACAAGCTATAATAAACGCCTTCAATACCAGGTGTACAATGTAACAGATATGATAGCCAATGGCAGCAATGCTATTGGCGCCATGGTGGGCAACGGATGGTACCGGGGTTACCTGGCCTGGGAAGATAATAAAAATATTTATGGCACAAAACTCGGACTTCTGGCGCAGTTGAATATTACCTACAGCGACGGAACAACCCAGTCCATTAACACGGATGAAAACTGGAAATCATCTACCGGCGCTATTAAATCTGTTGAGATTTATCATGGTGAAATGTATGATGCAAGAGAGGAAAAAAATGGCTGGTCAAATACCGGTTATGATGATGCGGCATGGAAAGGCGTAACCTTGCCAACAGTAGCTTTAAACAACCTGGTAACCACCGAAAACGAACCGGTAAAAAAACACGAGATCTTTAAAGCTATAAAACTTATTACAACGCCGTCAGGCGAAAAAGTGCTGGACTTTGGGCAAAACCTTGTAGGCTGGGTAATTGTAAAAGCTACTGGCAAAGCCGGTGATAAAATCATCCTGAAACATGCGGAGGTATTGGATAAAAAAGGAAATTTTTATACCGAAAACCTGCGTGCAGCAAAGGCAACGGCTACCTATATTTTAAAAGGCGGAGCAACAGAAACTTTTGAACCACATTTTACTTTTTATGGTTTTCGGTATTTAAAAATTGACAACTATCCCGGTGAAATAAATCTGGATAATTTTACTGCAGTAGCCTTGTACTCGGATATGAGTCCCACCGGTACTTTCACTTCCTCTAATGCAATGATCAATCAGCTGCAACATAATATTCAGTGGGGGCAAAGGGGCAATTTTTTAGATGTGCCAACCGATTGCCCGCAACGGGATGAAAGGCTTGGCTGGACGGGAGATGCGCAGGCATTTTCAAGAACAGCTACTTTTAATTTTGGAGTAAATAATTTCTTTTCCAAATGGATGAAAGATGTTGCAGCAGACCAGGGAGCTGATGGTAAAGTTCCACATGTAATTCCCAATGTATTGGGTGCTGGTAGCGGGGGCGCAACAGGATGGGCCGATGTTGCTACTATTATTCCATGGAATATTTACCTGGCCTATGGCGATAAAAAAATATTGGAAAATCAATACGCCAGCATGAAGGCATGGGTAAAATATATGACTGACAGCAGCAGGAATGATTTGTGGAACCATGGCTTTCATTTCGGCGACTGGCTTTTTTACCGCCCTTCTGATGACAATGATGGAAGGGCTGCCGTTACAGATAAATATTTAATTGCACAATGCTTTTATGCCCATTCAGTTCAATTAATGATCAATACAGCAAAGGTTTTAAACAATGCTGCTGATGAAGGCATGTATGCTGCACTTTTGAAAAAAGTAAAAGACGCTTTTTTAAAAGAGTACCTAACGCCCAATGGCCGCCTGGTATCCGGTACGCAAACAGCTTATGTGCTGGCGTTGAATTTTGATATGCTTCCCGAAAATTTAAGGGCACAGGCGGCGGCCCGCCTTGCAGAAAATGTAAAAAGTTATGATAACCATCTAACCACTGGTTTCCTGGGAACACCATATCTCTGCGATGTATTAACAAGGTTTGGATATACTGATATCGCCTTCAAATTATTGTTGCAGGAAGACTATCCTTCCTGGTTATATCCCGTAAAAAGGGGTGCTACCACTATCTGGGAAAGATGGGATGGACAGAAACCTGACAGCACATTTCAGACACCGGGTATGAATTCTTTTAATCATTATGCTTATGGTGCAATCGGTGACTGGATGTACCGTAAAATGGCAGGGCTTGATACTTACGAAGATGGCGTGGGCTACAAGCACATCAAAATTCAACCTCATATTGGTGGCGGTTTTACTAATGCCGCCGTATCACTTAAAACTTATTATGGAACTGTTAGCAGCGGCTGGAAAATGGAGAATGATAAGCTGTTGATGGATATTGAAATACCTGCTAACACCACTGCTACCGTGTACGTACCTGCAGCAACTGCTGGTGCTATTACCGAAAGTGGCAAAGCTGTTTCAACACTAAGCGATGTAAAAGTTTCGGGTGCTGAAGATGGATATGTGGTGTTGCAATTGGGTTCAGGAAAATATCATTTTGCTGTGGCTAAATAAGCAATCAGCGGTATAGAGTTGAAAGTCTTGCTATACATAAAACCTGCCAGCAATTAAAGCATGGCAGGTTTTATTATTACAAGAGGGCAATTATCAAAAGTATTTCCTACTAATATTTTCCTGGTGAAATTTAATTATTGGTTTGCTTTGTAATGCAGTCATTTTGCATTGCCATTATTTTATGTAAATTTAATTCCAAAATGTTTTACGATAACAGAGATACTGATTGATAAAACGAAATATATTTTACCTTGCAAAAGATTACTGGCTATTACAAAAAAAAGCAGCATTAAAAGCTAAACCAGGAAAATATTTTCTGTTATGGAAGCCCGTGCCAGCAACACCCACTAATTATTTTAACAAACTCAGAATGCCGCTATCAGCAACTCAAAAAAACTTTTATACTGGTGCTGCACTGGCAGTGATCACTACCATTATCTGGTCGGGGAATTATGTAATTGCAAAAGGTATTTCAATGGAAGTGCCGCCGGTAAGTTTGGCATTTTACCGATGGGGGCTTGCATCCATTTGTATTGCTCCATTGGCATTTAAAAAATTAAAACAGGAGAAACAGATTTTATTTCAAAACAAGCAATACTTTTTCTGGACAGCACTTACCGGCGTCACTATTTTCAATACATTTATTTACCTCGCCGGTCACTATACATCTGCCATTAACCTTGCTTTGATAGGCACAACTTCTGCACCGGTTTTCATTACTGTGCTGGCCGTGTTTTTTTTAAAAGAACAGGTGAGTAAACCCCGTGTTATAGGAATGATAATTTGCGTTATTGGCATTTTGTTTTTGCTGAGCCACGGAAATTTACAAACCCTTACTCAGTTTAAATTTGGTAAAGGCGATGTATTGATTCTCATCAGTGCTTTTACATTTGCCATTTACAATATATTGGTGAGAAAGAAACCAGCAGGTATTTCTCCAATGGTTTTCTTGTTCACCGTTTTTACATTGGGCACTTTATGTCTTTTTCCATTTTATCTTTTTGAAGTCTTACATGCTCCTGCGGTTATATGGCATACGCATATTATAGTGATCATTTTATACCTGGGGATTGGTAACTCCATCATTGCTTTTTTTTGTTGGAACGCCTCCATCCAAAAACTTGGTGCTTCCGGAACCGGATTGTTTGGTAACCTGATCCCAGTGTTCAGTACCATAGAAGCAGTGTTGTTTCTGGGAGAACAATTCACCACCACACATTTAATAAGCGGCTTGCTGGTGATTGGCGGCCTTGTGATTGCCAATATTACATCAGGTGCTTTTAAGCAGTCGTGAAGTTGCAATAGATATTCCACAAGAGTTTGCAAACTGTTTGGTGTAAAGCTGTATTTTGAACAG
>JANYFT010000408.1 GCA_025359625.1 Ferruginibacter sp. | reverse complement strand
TGCACTTTCAGCAGGTATAAAGTATATCGGCACAGAAGTAATTTTGGGAATAACACTGGAAGATCATTGGGAAGTAGTAAGAGGTGCAGAAAAAAATAATGCACAGGTGATGATGCTTGAAAATGCCTGCTACAGAAGGGATACCCTGGCCATTACAAATATGATAAGGCAAGGCTTGTTTGGAGAAATGATTCATGTACAGGGTGGTTACCAGCACGACTTGCGGGGAGTAAAATTCAATGATGGCTTAACACCTTATAATAGCGGTGCCGAGTTTGGCGAAAAGGGATTTTCAGAAGCCAAATGGAGAACGAATCATTCGGTGCACCGCAATGCAGATCTATATCCTACGCATGGTGTTGGTCCCATTGCGATGATGATTGATATTAACCGGGGAAACAGGTTTGAATCGCTTTGTTCTTTTTCTACCAAGGCCAGGGGGCTTCATAATTATATTGTAAAAAAAGGAGGCGCTGATCATCCTAACACAAAAGCATTATTTAAATTAGGCGATGTGGTAACTACGCAGATAAAATGCGCTAACGGTGAGACTGTTTTGTTACAGCACGATACCAATCTGCCAAGGCCTTACTCTTTAGGTTTTCGGGTACAGGGAACCAATGGTATCTGGATGAATATCAACAATGGTATTTTTATTGAAGGGCAATCCAAATACGATCATGAGCACTGGGATGATGCAAAATCATGGCTTGATAAATATGATCATCCGCTATGGAAAAAATGGAGCCAGCAGGCATACCTCACGGGGCATGATGGAATTGATTTTTTTGTGATGCATGGATTTATTGAATCTGTAAAAAGAAAGAAGCCAACCCCTATGGATGTGTATGATGCGGCAGCCTGGAGCGCCATCACACCATTGAGCGAAACAAGTATTGATCTTGGAAACCAAACAGTTGATTTTCCTGATTTTACAAGTGGTAAATGGATGAGCCGTAAAAATGACTTTGCTTTAAACGATCAATATTGATTTTTAAAATGGCAGGAGTAGTAAGTGATGTTAATTAAAAAAGCAGGCAAGATTTATTGCCTGTTTTTCTAATTTGATTTTAGAAATGTTTTTTTTAATTATAGCAACATAGGTTCTTAAATAACAATGCTTTTATTCAAGCACTCATTGAAGCATTTCTTCCCGTTAAGCCATTAAGGTTTTGTAATTGCTTTAGATAGCTTATAAACTTTTCCATCGGCCTTGGTTAAAATATATAATTCGCCCTGAGCATCTCTCCCGAAATGCAGATCCACACGGTCACTTCCGCAAACTTTTAAGAGCGTGGTAGGAATATCATTTATTGAAATTCTCCATTCTTTTATCGGGGCTTGTTTTCCTTGTTTTATATCAGCCATATTTATATAAAACAACCTGCCCGACGGGATATCACCAAAAAAATATTTTCCTGTCAATTCTGTTACCGCTGTACCCCAATATTCAAACCCACCAGAAATAGCATTGCCCTCCCCGTGGTCGTATTCTGCAATAGGATAACTGATTTTGTAAATGCTGTCGTTAGCAGGAAGCGCATACAATTTATCCAGATCTCCATTTGGATTCAAACTAAATGTACCTTCCCTAATGGGCCATCCATAATCATTTCCTGGCAAGATGAGGTTCACCGATTCAATATTACTTTGCCCTATATTACACACCAATATGCCGCCTGATTTTGTCCAGCTAATGCGGTGTGGATTTCTAAATCCAATAGCATAAATTTCTCCCAGTGTTTTGTTGTTTTTATTTTTAGCAAATGGATTGCTTTCAGGAATACCATATTGCCTGTTAGCACTGTTATTACCTGCCGGATCTATCCGAAGAATAGATCCCCAAATTTTGTCTTTGCTGTGTGCTAGAAATGGATAGCCTTCTTCCACACAGGCACCATCTCCAACGCTGATATATAATAGTCCGTAGTCTTTGCTGCCGGGTTTGGCAAGTGGATTAAAAGCGACATCCTGTATACCATGCATGCCCGTCACCATATTAACCCTAAACAGTTCCCTACTTGTTCCTGAGAAAGTAGCTGCCCCGGGAGTTTTTGTTTTCCATTCAGTTATTACACATTGCAGCGCTACTTTAATGGAGTCTGCATAACTAAAATCGGCTTTGCCCGAACCGGTACTTTCGGTATGTGTAGTGTACAAAAGTCCATTATTTGCAAAATCAGGGTGAAAGGTAAAGCTTCCAAAACCTGTAGCCAGCCGGGGTTCAGGAATAAATTTTGGTTTTAATTTTGCCATGTCCATGTAAACAACGGGCTTATAATTTTGTAGTTTGTACAGCTTACCCCGCAGGTCCAGAATAAAAGTGTTGCCAGACTTTTGTTCAAAATCTAGTTTGGTAATTCTGGTCAGCGGTAACTTGCCGCTGTCGCTTGAAGCAGGAATTTGCGTTACCAGGGAAAGGTTAACTAACAAATTTGAAAGTTGGATAGTATCGGGGATTGGATTTAACAATTCGTGACCATCGCTTTTCGCAACAACATGTTCTGCTTTTTGATGTGTATTTAAAAAGGCGATGATGGCTTGTATTTCATCGTCTTTAAAACTGCCAAACGCTGGCATAGCTACCTTATATTTTTTAAATAACTGTTGTGCCCTTTCGTCTTTTGAGTCAATAATTTTTTTAGGGTCTTTGATAAAATGTTGAATCCAATCGGCAGAGATTAAAGTGGTAATGCCGGATAAATTTGGCCCAATGCCATCCTGCCTGAAATTGTGACAACCACCACAGTATTGATTAAAAATCGTTCCGCCTTTTGCAACAGTTGCAGCGTCAGTCGAGATTTGGCTGTTGTTAACGGATGAACCGGAATTGCAAAAACTGAAATACAACAGAATTAAAGTAACAATTATAATAATCAGTTTTCCCTTTTTCATTATTTTTTGGTTAGGTATAAAATTTATAATCTGTGCAGATTTGCTTATTCTCTTTTTCAGTTTATGTCATTAAAAAATCGTATTTCGGCAACAGTTTTTTGAAAAATATTTTTTGCCTGTCATCATTAATAATTACGAAATAAAAGTAAATTTATCTTATTTTTCCTTTTATTTTTTAATAAGGAGCATTTTATTTAAAATAAATTTTAGATGAGCGGTACTAAAACGAAATCATTTTTAAAGTAAATGAAAGGGCATGCAATTCTTTTATTGGTTATTATTGCATACTATTTAAATTAATATTTGTATTTTTTATTATTATAAATAATTTCAGCCATATTTATTTAATTATTGAAAAAAAAAGAACTTATGAAAATTGGAGAAGGTAAATCTACAGTTAGTCGCAGAATAAAAATTTTGGAATCGCTTAAAGCGCATGGCCAGGTTAATGTAAATGACCTTAGTGAATCTTTAGGGGTAACCGGGGTTACAATTAGAAATGATCTTGCACAACTTGAAAAAAAGCGGGTGCTGATAAGAGCAAGGGGTGGTGCCATTAATTTAGAGCAAAATTTTGCAGATGAAGACTATCCCTTATCGGATAAACAAAAAAAGCATCTGGCCGAAAAAAAGGAAATTGGGAAAAAAGCAGCTGAGTTAATAGATGAAAATAATACCATCATCATCGACTCAGGTTCTACTACTTATGAACTTGCTAAAAATCTGAAAAATTTTAATTCCCTTACCGTAATTACCAATGCATTAAACGTTGCAGCGATATTAGCGGAATATAAAAACATCAATGTAATAGTTCCGGGTGGCATGTTAAAAAAGAATTCCTTATCGCTTGTTGGAATCCTGGCTGAAAGGGGCGTTAAAGATTATTTTTGTGATAAATTATTTCTGGGTGTTGATGGATTTGATTTAGACTTTGGAATCTCAACCCCAGATCCTGAGGAAGCACATTTAAATCAGATAATGATTGAGATGTCAAAAGAAGTTATTGTGGTGGCAGATTCCAGCAAATTTCAAAGAAGGGGATTTGCATTGATTGCTCCTGTAAACAGAATTAATGTTGTAGTTACTGATAAAGGAATTCTGCCAGAAAATAAGAGCAGGTTGGAGCAGGCAGGGGTAAAAGTAATTATAGCATAAAAAGCCTTTGGAAATTTAGTACTTGAAACTTTTTGAATTTTCTTTACAAAAAACCATTAGATTGTTTAACAAACTAAGGTAATAAACCAGCGAAATACCCTGTGCCAGCATATTGTTATCTATAGCTGCTTTTTTCCTTCAACTTATCAATCTTCAATTAAATTGACTGCTGCTGCAAATTAAAATTAGTCCGCTAATTCATTATTATTTTCCACCACGCCCGTGAAGTATTAATCTTTGTCTTTCAATCATCCCAGGGAGATATTTGTTTCATTTAATCTCCCATTTCTAATTATTCTTTCTATACTCACCAAACAGATTATTCTTTAAAAAAAGCAAAAAGAAAATAATCAAAAGAAAATAAAATGAAAAATTTCTAATTTTTAAAATTTTTTCAATATTTCATTATTTTATTCCTCGCTTTTAATAAATTATTTATTTAAAGAGATAAATAACTAATAAATATTTTTTAATTGGCCTATTCACATTAATATATTTATTTCATCTTAAATAATAAAGGAAATGAAATATTTTAATTTGCATAAATAGTTTGTAAAATATTTTTTACTTTCAAAACCTTTTATTATTTTTAATTATTACTAATAAAAACTAATCGTGATGAAAAGAAAATTCCAAGCAATACGGCTCCTGTTTATCTGTGTTATGCTTATTTCTGTAATTCAATTACAGGCGCAAAAAAAAGCCGTTTCTGGCACTATAACTTCCACGGAGAAGGGAATGCCCCTGCCCGGTGTTAGTGTTACCCTGCAGGGTACATCATCAGCTACCATAACTGATGAGAATGGAAAATATAGTTTGGAGATTAATGGCGGGAAAACAAACATTGTTTTTTCGCACACAGGTTTTCTTGGTCAGACAATCAATATTAATAACCGGTCAACAATTAATTTGGCAATGGTTGCCGATCCGAAAGTAATGTCGGAGGTAGTAGTTACAGCTTTTGGTATTGAGAAGAATAAAAAAGCCTTAACCTATTCAACCCAGGTAGTTGCCGGTAGCGAATTAACAGAGGCAAGAGAAACAAATGTTGCCAATTCTTTAAAAGGGAAAATTGCAGGCCTGCATGTAAATGCATCCAGTGGCGGTCCTGGTGGCTCCAGCTATGTAATGATCAGGGGCAATAGTTCACTTACAGGAAGTGGACAGCCGCTGTATGTGGTTGATGGTGTACCAATAGATAACCAAACATTGGATGCAGCACAGGTTTGGGGCGGAAGGGATTACGGTGATGGTATAAATAATATTAACCCGGATGATATTGAAAATGTAACCGTTTTAAAAGGCCCGGGCGGAGCATCTATATATGGTGCAAGAGGAGCCAATGGCGTAATTCTTATCACCACAAAAAAAGGGCGTAAAGGAAAAGGCGTTGGTGTAGATTTTAATTCCAACACAACTTTTGAAAAACCCAATGTAATACCCATTCAACAAAATATATGGGGCGGTGGCTACGATGATGACTATAAATCATTTGGTACCACCACTGTTGATGGAAAAGAATATTCAACCTGGCCAAGCTGGCTTGTTGATAATTGGGGCGGCAAGATGGATGGCCGTCCGATAATATTAGATCGCTGGAAAGAAGCTGGCCCAATACCTTATACGGCACAACCGGAAGATAATATAAAAGACTTTTTTAAAACAGGTGTAACGGCCACCAACACGGTTGGCTTATCCGGCGGCAATGATGCAGCCACATTCAGGCTTTCTGTATCAGATATGCATAATACAGGTATTATACCTAAAACAAAATTGCAAAGGCAAACAATTAATTTACGTGTTACAGCTAACCTTACTTCCCGCTTATCGGTAGATGCCAAGGTTAATTATATTAACCAAAAAGGAACTAACAGGCAGCAAAACAACTCCTACTCTCAAAACCCAATGACGGCATTGAACTTACTTCCCCGTTTTGCCAGTTTAGACCTGCTCAAAAATTATATAAAAGAAGATGGTACCATGGCGAGGTTCACTGGTGCAAAAAACCCCTATTGGATCATTAATGAATTAACCGGCAATGATTCAAGAGACAGGATCATCGGATACGTATCTGCCAAATATAAATTTACAAACTGGTTAAGTTTACAGGCCAGGTCCGGCACCGATTTTTATACAGATGTTCGTTATGAAAAGAAAGGCCAGAACACAGATGGAAACAACGGAAGCGTTAACAACAACCAATTTTTGGTTAAAGAAACCAATAGCGATGTACTCCTTACTGCTAACGGAAAACTAACAGAAAAATTTACCGGATCATTTTCTGTGGGTGCAAATCATTTAAAAAGGCACCAGCAGGTAACGGGTAATTTTGGTACCAATTTAAATGTACCGGGCTTGTATTATATAGGCAATACACAGAATGTAGCCCCACGCCAGTATGGCTTTGGTAAAGAAATGAATTCAGGCTATTTCACCGGACAGTTAGGCTATAAAAATTATTTGTTCCTCGATGTTACCGGAAGAAATGACTGGTCATCTACACTGGGGCTCAATAACCAATCATTCTTCTATCCATCTGTTGGAGGAAGCTTTGTATTTACAGATGCTTTTGATTTTGGAAAGAGTATTCTAAAGTATGGTAAAGTGCGTGCGTCTTACGCAAAAGCGGGCAACGATGCAACACCTTTTCAAACCCTTGCCGGATATGATGTAACCAGCAGCACAACTTTTAACGGCCAGCCCTTTGCTTCCATCCGCTCTGATATTCCTTTAACAAATCTTAAAAATGAATTGACTGGTTCTTTTGAGTTTGGCACTGAGCTTAGGTTTTTAAATAACAGGTTAGGCATTGATTTTACTTACTATAATTCATCTACCACTAACCAGATATTGCCAGTTGAAATTTCTGCTACAACAGGCTACGCCACAAGGTTGATCAATGCCGGTGAAATACAAAATAAAGGAATAGAATTATTCCTTACCGGAACGCCGCTAAAAAGTAAAAACTTTGCATGGGATATTACCTTGAATTTATCTAATAATAAATCGAAGGTGGTTTCACTTGCGCCGGGTATAGCTACCCTTACGCTGATGGATCCGGGATATGGTGCCAGTATTGAAGCCAGGGTAGGAGAGCCATTTGGCAGCATAGTAGGTTACCGCACCAAGAGAAATGCAAATGGTGATATATTGCTTACGGCTGATGGACAGTACCAGCGTGCTGATGAACGTGAAGTGTTGGGTAAGATACAACCCGACTTTCTTGCAGGCCTGACCAATACTTTTACTTATAAAAATCTTGCCCTTGCTTTTTTAATTGATACCAGGAAAGGCGGACAGATACTTTCTTACAGCAAGTTGAACCAAATGGCTAAAGGAACAGGAAAGTTTACTGAAAACAGAACAAATCTAATTGCAGATGGTGTTATTGAAACTTCACCGGGACATTTTGAAAAAAATACCAAAGTAATACCCGCCCAGGCTTATTATGCAAGTGCAGGGCCATGGTCAGATATTGGCGAAACCCAGGTTATTGATGCGGATTATGTAGCATTAAGGGAGGCCACTATCAGTTACAACTTAACATCGCTTTTCAAAAAAAATAATTTATTTAAAACTATAAAGCTGTCTGTTGTAGGTAGAAATTTATTTTATTTCTACAGAGATCCTCAATTTAAAATGATGGGTATAAGTCCTGAAACTGCTTTTAGCTCAAGTACTGCAGCACAGGGTTACGAATCGGTAAATATGCCCACCACAAGAAGTATCGGCATCAACCTTTCCCTTTCTTTCTAATTAACAAAAGATTTAAAACAACGATCATGAAATTAAATACAAAAACAATAACGGGCGCTTTGCTTGGAGTACTTTTATTATCCGGCACGGGCTGTACAAAAAATTTTGAAGAGATAAATACAGATCCAACATTGGTAACGGCAGATATCATTAAGCCTTCTATGTTATTTACATCAGTACTGAAAAACTCTGTATTTGATTCTTACAACACCAGTATCATATCAGAGTATTCGGGTTATTATTCAAACCAGGGATCAGGCGTTATTTTTCAAAATGCAAACTGGACAAGCCCTTTTAATACCTATTACAGAAGCTACATTATTAATAGCGCAGAAATAGTAAGGCTTACTGCTGATAAACCCAAACTGGTGAACGAACATGCCATGGGCAGAATATGGAAGGCTTTACTTTTTGCCCAGTTAACGGATTTATATGGAGATATTCCTTATTTTGAATCGGCAAAAAATGTAGTGGATGTTATCAATCAACCAAAATATGATGCACAGAAAGACATCTATACTGATTTGCTAAAAGAACTTAAAGAAGCTGCTGCCCAATTAAGTACAGACCCGGCACTGGCATCTTTCGGTGATGCAGATATCTTAATGGGCGGCGATGTGGATCGTTGGAAAAGATTTGCTAATTCCCTGCGCTTAAGACTTGCGTTGAGAGTAAGTTATGCAGATCCGGCGCTTGCCAAACAGCATGTTGCTGATGTTGTGAATCAGCCATTGATAGATGCCAACTCGTTCAATGTATTTTTAACTACTATTGATGGAGCTAACACCAATAACAGAAATCCGTTGTATGATGATCCGTTAAATAGTTATCCGTTGTGGACCTCTTTTACAGTAGCTGAAAATTTAAAAAAATTAAGCGACCCAAGGTTAACAATATTTTCTTTGCCTGCTTTGGATGGCACTTCAGGATATAGGGGAAGGCCTATTTCATTGGGCACAAATGAAATAACTTACCAGGAAGAAAATACAGCCCGGTTACAAAATTCCTTTCGCTCTGCTGAACATCCCATCATAGTAATGAACGCTGCTGAAGTATCTTTTCTAAGAGCAGAAGCTGCATTAACAGGCCTTTCCACAGAAAATGCACAGGAATTATATACTACCGGAATATCACAATCATTAACACAATACGCCGTACCGGATGCAGCAAAAAATACTTTCCTTGCATCGGCTGCCGCTATTTTAGCAGGAACAAATGAGGCAAAACTGGAGCAAATTATTGTACAGAAATTTCTGGCTATAATGTATGAAAGCAACGAAGCGTATGCGGAATTCAGAAGAACTGGTTATCCAAGAATCTGGACAGGAAGTTCTAAAGGAAGCACCAACGGCGAAATTCCACGCAGGCTTACCTATCCTTTGGATGAATATGCTAAAAATGAAATCAATGTAAAAGCAGCAGCAGCAAAACTTGCAAAAGGTGATACTTACATGAGCAGGATATGGTGGGATGCAAAAGCAGGCTTGCCGTTTTTTCATGCTAAACAGGGAATATTTCCTCCTGAATAGTAGATTCTTTAAAAAGATAAACCCAGATCAAACCCATTTTTCAACAGGTATTAAATATTGGAATGCGGGTTTGATCTGATCTTACTGATAAATAAAATTGGCTTTAAGAATCAGTAGTTAAAAAATAAAATGGATGAAATTAAATGTGTGGCGGGTGTACTTACTATTATTGGCAAGTGTGAAAACTTTTTCTGGTTGTAATACAGTAGTAGGCAGCCAGATGGCGGTTATATATGAATGTAAAGATAGCAACACAGTAAATTATAATCCTGCCACAACTAAAGATGATGACTCTTGTATTTACAACAATGCCTCATCAGGTGCGCTTGCAAACTTATATCCTCACGATGCTGGTATAGAAAAAGATCCTGACGTACTCTATGTTGAAAAGTTTGATGATGGGATGACAAATATCCTGAGTCATTACGATGATATAAAAAATGCAGAAGGCATGTCTCTGGATAAAGATGTACCCGATGGCAGCCACTCGCCGTATGCTATTAAAATTACCAATACTGGTGGTAAGAATGATGGTGGCCATTTATTGAAACAATTTACGCCAGGTTTCGACGGTACAATATATTTGCGGTATTATGTAAAATATCCTTTAATTTCCAAAGGCTTTATTCACCATGAATCGGTGTGGTTCGGCGGCAATAATCCTTCAGTAAATTATCCTGATCCGAGAGCAGGGAGTTGTGGCCTGGGAGATAAAAGAATTTCTATTGCTTATGAACCCGTAACGTTACGGGCAATGGATACTTATCTTTATTGGGGCGATATGAAAAGTTGGAATGGCGGAAGCAGTTGTTATGGAAATGATATGGTAAATGGCAGCCCTACTGCACAAAACCTTACCTGGGATAAATGGATGTGTATTGAAGTAATGGTTAAGATGAATAATCCTGTTACTGCATACAATGGCGAATTAAGAATCTGGCAGGATGGGGT
>JANYFT010000406.1 GCA_025359625.1 Ferruginibacter sp. | reverse complement strand
AAAAATTTACAGTCATAGTTTTGATAAGGGCTCTTTTAGTAAGGACAACCAGGCAACACTTCAGCAAGCATCAATACAGCAAGTGGTACTCCCTAAAAAAGGAAGGCACAGTAAAGAAGATAAACAAAGGGAAAGCACCCCAATATTTAAGAAACTTAGAAATGCGCACAGTGTAGTAGAAAGTAATATTAACATGTTAGAGCATCATGGACTCAACCGTTGCATGGACAAAGGGTTACATGGCTTTAAACGATGCGTTGGCTTAAGTGTTTTAGCCTACAATCTGCACCTGCTTGGCAATGCACTCAAAGCAAAACAATTGAAAGAAGAACAAAAGGTAAAACTGAAACAGGCAGCATAGAGAAAAAGCAAAGCTGAAGAGATGCATTGGTGGGAGAGTTATGCACAACTGGCAGAAAAAACCCCGTTAAATAACTAAACAAAATAATATGGGTAGGCATTTTTACAAAACCTATTTGAATTTCTAAAATTGGAAACTCATTCAAAAAATTATTCAGCTATCAAAACAAAAAATGGATAGTTTTATTGCAGACACTATGTATAGATTAGCCGCCGTTTGCAATAAGGCCAGCCCGGTGCCAGTGATGAATAAACCCGTAAGAAAAACAGCCTAGGTGCGTGAATAAGCCGCAGGAATAAAAATGACAGTCCCCAGGGCCATTATAAACATTCCTGCCACCATGCCTTTTTTATACCCGGTAAAACCAAGCACCCATACAGCGGGTATGGCCATAAAATAGTAAGCAATGCAGGATGCAAAGGCCACCAGCGTTGCCTGAAAATTGCTCAACTCCAGGCAGATCTTAAAGTAAGGAATCAATATCCCATTGATCCAGATAATAAAACAAAAGACAAAAAACAAAATTCCAATAATTACCAAAGAGTAACAGTTGATTTTTTTTCCTACAGCGCTTATTTAATATACTCGTTAAACGTATATTAAATCCAATCATAAAAAAGGGAGTAGAAATTTAACAATTATTATTCCTCCTAATTATAATACTTAATTACAGATTAATTTTGTTGTGGAATTACATAGCCAGCCTTATTGTAAATTACATTAATATTTTACTAATTAAATAGGATTAAAGCTAAAAATATTTGTAGATAGGAGGTTTAATAAATGAAACCAATTCGTGAAGTATAAATCTAACATTTCATCTTTTACATTTTTTACCTTCAATTCATACTATCAAAATATTTCGTAAAATTTACGAATCAAATGCTAATGCGAGGAGGCTCAATTTTTATTTTAAGATGCTCCCTCACATCAATTAGAAGTAATTGCAAGCAACCAACAATCCCACCCGCATTTACTTTTGAAGACGGCCCATTGAAATTGTAAATGAACATAGCTATTAGATACTTCCTGTCTTGTGCCCTGGTACACTTCGAATATAGATAACCCCATTAGAATCGAATATTTGATAAATTATTTTTTAAAAAAGGCGTTTATTCAACTCTCGAAGGCTTGTTTTTTGCTGGGACACCCAACCACACAAGACAGGTGAACATAGTTATTATATACTTGACCCAATATATTTTAGAGCAAATAATAAAAATTATTTCATGTTGCTTTGAAGTAATACAAAAGCAGGAGTTTGCATCCAACCGCTTAACCAATCTTGCCGGTTTTGATAGGGTGCGGCGCAATTACCTAATATAATATCAAGTTTTCCATCGCCATTTAAATCATTTGTATCCATACAAATCCATCTACCTAATGGCATATTGGGCATACTAAAAGGTTTAAATTTCATACTCCCTTCATTTTTCAGATACACAAATGATTCTTGTGGTTGATGATCATAATCAGCATAATAAGAAATACAGGCTATATCTAGTTTGCCTTTGTTCTCAAAATCCCTGGCCATTGCTTTATAACAACCATTTATAGGGAAAAAATATTCTTGTTTGAAAATGTAGTTTCCCTGGTTAATAAAAATGTAGACCCCATGATATGGTTTTAATATTTGTGAATAATCAGTGTTATCACCGCATGTATAAATTATATCTTCTTTCCCGTCTTGATTCATGTCGGCCAGTTCAAAATAACTGGAACCGTAAACAGGTGGAAACGTCAATATAACGTGTTCTTCAAACAGCCCTTTACCCTTATTAATAAATAAAGAGATACCCTCTCTTGCTTGTCCAAATAAAACCCAGATATCCATTTTCCGATCATGATTTACATCTTCAACATAAGTTCTAATTGCCCCGGGAACAGCCTTGAGAATTTTTTTTACGTATTTCCCATTCCCAATATTTTTATACCACGAAAAATCTCCCCGCAAAAAACCGAATTCACATACAAGTAAATCGCTTTTACCGTCATTATCCAAATCTACTTCATCGCTTTCTACAGACCTGTCTAAGCTATCTAATAAGACTTTAGGCTCTGAAAATTTATGCTTTAAATCTTGTCTTAATACCGTAACATTACCGGTCAATTTAAAGGGATTAGGCTTGAATTCCCCAATATTTGTAACGTAAAGATTATCTCCATTTATTTTAAACGAGGTTCCAATATTGTTCGTTTTGATTTGATCAATAAGTTGCAGGTGGTTATCAAATATATTAACTGCTCTTTGGCCGGCATCACCTTGGTAAATAAGATGATGTTTTGAATCAATAGCTATAGCAGTCGTAAATGGTGGAATTTTAATATTATCAAGAGGAACTATACTAAACTGATTAAAAGAAGTAGAGATCGGAGGTTTCGGCTTTGATTGAAGAGGCAAAGTATTAGGGGCCTTATTTATATAAAACGACTCAATTTTTCTAAATTCTTTAACAGCGATATCAATTTTAAAGGGTAGGATAGAAGAATCAATTGCAACCATTGTTTGCGGTAATAAAAATACACTGTCGCCGACGTAATGAAGATTCATGAAATTAGCCATAACTGGCAGTACATTATTCCTCCACGTTTGCTTATTCAGT
>JANYFT010000402.1 GCA_025359625.1 Ferruginibacter sp. | reverse complement strand
CCGTAAAGGCTGCTGTGTTGATTTGGGGTAATTTTTTCTTTTGAAATTGAATTGAGGGGGTAATAAATAAAATCACCTGCATCAAATTTAAAACCATCCACGCCGTAAGTATTTTGCAAATAATTTAATTTATTTTGAAACCAGTTTACTGCGGCTGGGTTTGAAAAATCAAGTTCCGCAGAAAAACCATTCCACCAGTTTATCATTGATGCGGTATGTAATTTATTACTGTCGTTTATCAATGCCCCCTTTTCTACCAGTTCCCGGTATTCTTTACTGACGGCACTTACGAACGGACACACCCAGACCATCACTTTAAAACCAAGCTGATGCAATTCATCCCTCATTTTTTTTGGATTAGGAAAACGCTTTGGATGAAAATCCCATACACCATAATCCTCCTCCCAGGTATCGTCAATCATTAGTACACCTACAGGCAAACCATTTTCAATGATTGCATGTGCATATTTCAAAACATCGTTTTCATTCTGATTGTAGTTTAGTTCTATCCACGTGTTATACTGCGGCCTTGTTACCAAAAGTGTATCTGGAAATTTCCCACTTGCAGGAAAGTATTTATTTCGTACTAACAATTGTACCTCCTTTAATGTGCTACCTGCAGTACCGGTATCAATTTTTGTAAGGCCAGTAATTTGCAGCACTCTGTTTATAAACTGGATTTGAAATGGCTCTTCACTCCATACATACCTGCCTTTACCTGATAACAGCAATGGCTGTACCTGGTTACCATCATTATCGCCAAGCATTTTAAAAGTATAGTTGGTGCCGGATGAATAAGGCATTAGCTGAGCTTCGTTTATTACCCCACTCCACCATTTTTCATCTTGCATTATAGAAATAGATACCGCTGTATCCTGGGCATAAAGTGAAGGATAATTAATAGCTGTAAGTAAAATTATAAATCTTATTTTTTTCAATTTCATTTTTTCAAAGTTTTAAATTGCTGGCAGATACCACAGGTTATTAAATTCAATTTTTTATAATAATTATTTTGAAAGCATTAGGAGGGTATCGTAAGTCATTCAATAATGTTAAAGACCTTAAATTATGATATTACTATGTTGCAAATTCATCCCTCTTCCATATAAAATAATTCACCAAATAGGTTTTCAAGTTTTATATTATTCTCTTAAAAAAAGATATTGACACAGTCTATAGAAAAATCAGGCAGCAGATTCTTAAAAATTCCAGCCAACTATGCAAATCAGGGGACTTTCTGTTCAGATATATTTTTTCCATCAACTAAAAAGCATTAAGCCAACACCTCATTTAATAGCTGCCTTTAATCTATATAAACCAGCTCCATGTGCTTCAATTTTTGCTGAAAATAAATTTTCAAAACTACCAGCATCTTTCCTAGCCCATAAATTCCTTACCTGATAATTTTATCCGGTTAATCCTAAATCGGTAAAGTTTATTTTTATATCAACCGGTTCCTTTGATTCCCACTGACTAAAGAAAGCTAAAAATTTATCGTAAGAATTTTCGATATCTGCCACCCAGATGATAATGGCATTTTTAAATTTTACCTGGCGTGGACTTTTTCCAATTCTATTAACCGATAAAGCTTCTTCATTTTTTACCAATTGTAAAGTATTGCTATCTGTTTCGGGAAGATAGCCTCCAATCAATAATGGTGCCCTAGAAATATACCATAATGAAAACAGAGAATGTAATTCGGAAACATTGAAATTAGCTATCCGCTCATCGGGACCTTTGTAAGAAATTTTTTTCCCATTTTCCCAATCTCCAACATATCTAAATCTGGCCAAAATCCTCCCTCTGCATCTTTTGCTACTTTTGCAGCTACTGGAAATTCCAGTTTTAGCATTTGCCAAACATCCCAAAAATCGGAACCGGTTCTGGCCATGTGTACATTTTCTTTTAAAAAAGAAATTGGTATATCATCTCTGGGCACAACGCTCAGCAAAATATCCCTTCCGGATAACCTGGCAGCTTTGCTCATGCCTTCAATTTCGGCAGTGTTCACCATATCGTCGGCCTTTATATAATCTACCCCCCATTCAGCAAATAATTTAAAAACAGAATTGTAATACTCTTGTGCCCCTGATTTCGACATGTCAACACCATAAAAACCATCATACCAATCGCAGCCTTTTGTTGGCTGTGCTATTGAAGCTGCTTTATAATCAGTACCCTTAATGGAAAGATTTTTATCTGCCGCTTCCCACGGAATACCTCTTAATAAATGAAGGCCAAATTTTAATCCTAAACTATGTATATAATCTGCCAACGGTTTAAAACTATTGGTTCCTTTTGCAGACGGATACTTTATAGTATCTGGCAATAGGCGGCTAAATTCATCTTAGTGGTAAGTTGGTTTTACAGGTATGCGTTCATGAACGAAATCTTCAAAATTAGAAGCACTTGAATCGCCATACCATAATTGATCAATAACAATATATTCGTACCCCAATTGTTTAAGGTTAACCTTCATATAATCTGCGGCGGCCCTTACCTCTTTTTCATTGGCATCCCATCCTAAACAATCCCAGGAATTCCATCCCATTGGAGGTTTTGATGCAAGGCTTTTATTTAATGGCGGCACAGTTGGTGACTGTGTTGAAGAGCCGGAGTTATTATTGCTTGAACATGAAATTTCAAGAATACAAATAAATATTATTATAATTTTTTTCATGGCAAGTAATATAAATCTTTAAGGAATAAAACATTGTAACTATGGATGAGGGTATTGTTCAAATCTTATGGCAATTAAACTGCGTTCGCTTTTCTTTTTAC
>JANYFT010000381.1 GCA_025359625.1 Ferruginibacter sp. | reverse complement strand
ATAAGACGGGTGTACTGTGCCGGGTCTGGCTCAATATTTTTAATGAGGTGTTTTTTTGAAATATCTTTAAAATAATGCGTTAGGGATTGCAACGGAAATCCTTCTGGTAAGAAGATTGTAGTGGAAAGCCCGACCTGTAAGGGAACGGCTTAACTTAGAATATAGATTAAATTATTACGACAATAAAAAACCACCCCGAAAGGTGGTCTCTTTTTTATGCTTTAATTCTATTTAAAGTTTCATCCGTTGTATCCTCACAGCATTCAAAATTGCCAATAAAGCAACACCAACATCTGCAATAACCGCTTCCCATAATGTAGCAATACCACCTGCGCCAAGAACCAATACAATTACTTTTATAACCATTGCAATGGTTATATTTTGCCAAACAATCTGCCTCGTTATTTTACCAATTTTAATGGCAGTAACAATCTTTGAAGGTTGGTCATTTTGAATAACTATATCTGCAGTTTCAATCGTTGCATCGCTTCCCAAGCCTCCCATTGCAATGCCTGCATCAGCTAAAGCCACAACAGGTGCATCATTTACCCCATCACCCACAAAGGCAATGTGTTTTCCATCATTTTTTAATGCCTGCACTTTTTCTACTTTTCCTTCCGGTAGTAAATCACCATAAGCATTATCTATACCTAATGACTGCGCCACTTTTGCAACAACCGCCTGTTTATCTCCTGATAACATTACGGTTTGGATGTTCAGCTTGTGCATTTCATCAATAGCCTGTTTTGCATCTTCTTTTATTTCATCAGCAATAGTGATATAACCAGCATATTTATCATTAACTGCAATCACTACAACAGTGTCAACCAGGTTGTCAATTTCAGCAGGGTATTCAATATTAAATTTCTTTAACAGTTTTACATTGCCTGCTAATACGTTTTTTCCATCAACAGTACCTTTTAAACCATGCCCCGATATTTCTTCAACACCTTCCGCTTTTAAATTTTTGGCAGCATCGCCAGCATATTCAACTACCGCCTTTGCAATGGGGTGTGTTGAGTTACTTTCTATAGCTGTTGTCAGTTTAACCAGTTCATCTTTATCAATATCCTTTGTAACTACATCCTGCACTTTAAAAACTCCTTTGGTAAGTGTACCTGTTTTATCCATCACCACTACATTCACTTTTGTAATGACATCTAAAAAATTAGACCCTTTAAATAGTATTCCATTTTTAGATGCTAAGCCAATACCGCCAAAATATCCTAATGGTATGGAAACTACCAAAGCACATGGGCAACTGATTACTAAAAAAACCAATGCCCTGTAAAACCATGTTTGAAAAACATAGTCTGCTGCAAAGAAATATGGCACCAAACAAACTGCTACGGCTAATGCAAAAACTATAGGGGTATATATTTTTGCAAAGCGGCTGATAAATAATTGTGTTTGAGATTTTCTTGCAGTAGCATCCTGAACCATTTCCAATATCTTACTCAGCTTGCTGTCTTTAAAAAGCGATTTTACTTTTATCTCAGAAACCTTGTCAAGGTTAATCATACCAGCCAATACCTGTTCACCTTTTCGCTTTGTATCGGGCTTGCTTTCACCAGTAAGAGCCGCTGTATTAAATGTGCCGGCATCAGAATTTAACTCACCGTCCAATGCAACTTTTTCGCCTGCCTTTACCTCTATAATTTCATCTACCTGAATTTCGTTGGGATGAATAACCTGTGTTGTTCCATTTCTCAAAACGGTTACCTCATCAGGTCGTATATCCAACAGGGCTTTAATACTCCTCTTTGCTTTACTTACCGCTGAATCCTGAAACCATTCGCCAATAGAATAGAATACCATTACTGCAACGCCTTCGCTATATGACCCAATGGCAAATGCGCCAATGGTTGCAACACTCATTAAAAAAAACTCATTGAAAAAGTCAAATCGTTTGGCTTTCCTGAAAGCCAAGTTCAATACATTGTAGCCTGCAAGTAAATAGGCAACCACATAAACAATTAAATCAACCGGAAATACCGGCTTAAACTTAAACCCAAATTCCAAGACTAACATTACGAGTAATATCGCAAGAGAAGATAGTAAAGGCCAATGGCTTTTCCAGCCATCAGAATCTTCTGCGCCATGATCGTGGTCATCGTCTTCCTCATGATCTTCATCTTCATGGTCATGTCCATCACCAGCACTATGGTCATGTGTCTTTGTTTTTTTAGGTTGATTTACAACTGCTTTTTTTTGTACATCTTTTTCGTCCGTGTCGCAGCATTCTTTTGCCATATAAATTATTTTAAGAGATAAAAAATGATATAATACCTGTTATTACTAAAGTCCATCCGGTAATAATACCGGATTTATGTTCGAGTGTATGCCAATTTAATTTCAGTATTCCTTTGTATGCAAGCCTTACCCACAATACCATTCCCGAAACTGATATAGTGAGGTATAAAGCTGCTATACTTATTACAGCCCACAATCCGTATGCACCCGCCAGCAAGAAATAGGCTTCTATTTCCATACAGGGAGAAAGGAACATAGCAACGACCAATGCCAGAATAATTTTATTTTTGGGGAGTGTTGGCCTTGGGGTTTTATGTAAATGAAAGTGCTTGTGCCGGTGATGCTGATAAATGAAAAATATACCTAATAATATTAAAACGGCAGGTGCAATAAAATGGGTGAAGTATTCAATTTGCTTTGCAAGCTGCAAACCTAACAACCCCAAAATAATTCCTATTACAATCGTACTTAACGCATGTGCTAATCCGGATAAAAATGTCACTTTGGTTATTTCCTGTAAAGTCCAGTTATCTTTTTTGCCAATAGCTAATACCGGCAGCCAATGATTGGGTATCACTGCATGTAACAAGCTTAACAAAAGGCTGCCTATAAAGATGCTGTACATTGCGATTATTGATGAGTAGTTAACCAAATAAAAAAGGGTTGGAGAAATATATTTCCCCAACCCTTTTAGAATAATTGTATAAGCTGGCTTATGAAAACACCTGCACCATTCCAAGAATTGATGCCAGCATTACAACGCATTTCCAGCAATTGAGTCTGTTCATTTTTATTTGTTTTTAGGGTGTAAAAATACATATTACTAAATTTATTTCTTGTTAATGTTTGCTTGTTATTATCATTCTTCGCCACTTCCTTTTGTAAGCTGTGATAATAAATAATATGCTCCCTTTATTACAATTTTTGCATTACCGGGCACCTCTTCTAAAGGTAAAATCTCTGTAAAGCCCATATCGCTTACGCCTTTGGTAACAGCTACCTGTTTGTAATGGTTCTTTTTTGTTTCCACATAAATATAATGTTCATCGCCGTTACTTACAACTGCATCATCAGGCAGGGCGTTAGTTTTATAATTATCAACCTGTATCCTTGCTTCTACATACATTCCTGGTAATAAAGTTTCGGTAACACCTTCAATCTTTGCATGGGCTAAAATGGCTTGCTGGTTATCTTCAAAAGATTTGTTTAATGCAAAAATGGTTGCAGCGTGGGTGTGGCTTGCATCGTTGGCATCAGTGAACACTATTTTATTGCCAATCTTTACTTTTGAAATATCTTTTTCAAAAAGCGTTAAATCTAAATGCAGGAAACGATTGTCCACTATGTCAAACAGGATGGTGTTTGCATCCGTAAACTTCCCCATCGTTAAATTGATGTGATGAATAAAGCCGCTGATGGGTGCTGTTACTGCAATACGATTGGTGAAATTCGTTGCGCTGATGTTCGCTGCATTAATGCCCAGCAATTGTAATTTGGTTTGTAAGCCTTTTTGTTTTGCCTGTGCCATGCTTAATTCATTTTGGACTTGCTGCAAAGTTTTGGTTGCATTGATACGGTCTTCCTGTAGTGCTGTTTGGCGTTTAAATTCTGCTTGCAGATAAACCAACTGCGATTTATTTTCTAAATAATCCTGTTGTAATTGTATTACTTCGTTGTTTACAATTGTGGCTAATGTTTGTCCTTGCTTTACAAATGTACCTTCGGTTACGTTGATAGTTTTTACAATGCCGCCTGTTAAAATACTTACCTGTGCTTGGTTTTGCGGTGGCAATGTTAGTTTG
>JANYFT010000333.1 GCA_025359625.1 Ferruginibacter sp. | reverse complement strand
CCCATTTACTGTCGGCAGGGTCGCCCGTAAAGGCTTCTGCTTCTATTAAATTCTGGCCAGATTTTCTTAAGGCTACAACGGTAGGCTCCAGTTCATATGGCGAGTATTTTCCATCGTGTGTCCAAAATTCTGTCATTACATTTTTTACGAGTGGCATTATTTCATCCTGTCTCCACGGACCTCCATAAGGCTCACATAAAAAAGAAAGATGGGCGGCTTTTAATTTTACAGCAAGTGTTTTAAAATAGATATCCCGGTGCAAGTCTTTAATGGTGGCATCAAAATCTGTCATAAATTTTAATGAGTCTTCCTGGCTGCCTATTATGCGGCCGGCAAATGTTGGTAGTAAGGTGATAAGATCGTACCCCCTCCTTGCTAAAAACTCTTCCCGCATTAAAGGCGTCCACGATGGTACCCCTGCTTCATAACTATCAAAATGAACATGGGTAAAACCAGTACCAATAAGGTCTCCGAGATGTTTTTGAATTTCACCAATTACATGATCCATGTGAAAACTCACCGCTTTTGCACTCATTTTATCACATTCTAAACCAGTTGCTTTCCACTGTGCCGGTGGTATATAAGTACCGGTGGTAGTATGGCCAAAACGGTAAATGATCCATTCTCCGGCAGGAGCATCCCAATCAAGTTGGCCGCTGGCTTGCATTTTACTACTGATATCTATTACATCGTTTTTGTTAACTATACCGGTTGCAGGAAGGGCCAGCACTGTAATATCTTTATAGTAGCTTTTTCGGGCTGCCACTTCCGGAATCTCTACCAATCCTGTTTCCCCATTAAAAATCGGGTATGGCGTATGCCCTCTTGCATCTACCTGCGGTTGCTGTAATTGCACGCTCACATGTGTGTTGCCATTCACTTTATTTTGCGACCAGCATATCTCCTGCATTGAAAGCTCCGGTGTTATCCAGGTGCCTCCGCTTGATTCATATCCGGCACCGTTATACATACCAAAAACCATCCCCAGCCGTTTTGATTCTTCTGCTGCAAATCTTACCAGCTTCCACCAGGGTTCTGTCCAGGAAATAATTTCAGGTGTAGGGCTTTTCCCTATTACTCCTGCCCAGGGTGTTGTAATATCTGCCAGGCTAAACATAGTTGTTCTGTTGAAGCCTTCTTTTTTTAAAGCTTCCAAATCTTTTGTAATACCTTCTTTACTTAGGTTGTTGCCCATCCACATCCATAACACACCGGGCTTGGCACTTTCAGGTGGGTTAAGAAAAACCTTTTCGGGGTTGCCTGATTGTGGTGAATTACTAATTGCTGTATTGATAACATGCTGAGATTTTACTGTTAAAAAATTAATAGCCAGTAAAAAAAACAACATGATTTTTCCTGTTGGGTTACCGGTGTTTTTCACTGATTTTTTCAATTAGATGAATGATGAATTATCTTTTAAACCCTGATCAAAATACAGTACTTCAATGGCCGTTATCATTGAATATTATAAAGGCAATAATTTGTAAACCCGGCCTGAATGCGGGGGTAACTCATCAGTAAACTCCACTTTATACATTCCTTTTTTCTCATCTGTCCAGTAATTTATAATTTGGTAAGCATGTGATAAGGGGACAGTGATTTTTTTTGGCTGATCATTCCTGTTTAAAAGAACCAGCCAGGTAGCACGGGGGGCTTTCATCCAGCCAATATCGAGTGTAGTATTAAACAAAGCACTAACACCTTTTGGCGGTACCATTTTTTTCAATATTGCCAGGCGCTCTTTCGTAATTGTTGTAAGGTCATCACCGCTTAATACCAGTCCTCCTGTTGAAAACAGCAACGATGCATGATACATAAATTCATCCTCCGGAAGTGTGCCGGTCAGCAAAACGCAATCAGGATCATTCCACCACAGCTTTCCATTTTGCCAGCTACGTAAAAGGTTTTCATCCCCGGTCATGAGAAAAGTATTCCAGTTACGGCTTATATCATTCGAGCTTCTGGAGCCGCCAATCAAACCAAGCGATGGCCACAAAGGATGATTGCAACCTAAAATAAACGCATTGCCTGCACCTTTTAAAATAGCTTTCATACCACTGCGGTAAGCAGTTACCCTGGTAGCATTTTTATCGTAATAAACACCGCTTTGTATGGCACCCCAATAGTTGGCATCTAATTTAAAATAAGTACAACCCCATTCTGTAGACATGGTTTTAAATACATGGGTAAGGTGTTGCTGAACCGCAGGATTGGTAGCATCTAAAACAAACCAGGGTGCCAGCCGCCACCCGCCAAAAGTTACCTTATCGCTTTGTAACGGTTCGCCGGTAATATCTTTCACCAACCAATCAGGATGCTCTTTATAGATGCTTGAATTGCTGTCGCAGATAAAAGGCGCTACCCAGATGGCTGGTTCAAAACCGGCTTTCTTAATTTCCTTTAAAGTTGTTTTGATATTGCTGCCAAATGTATTGCTTGTTTCAAGCCAGTCGCCCATGTGCGGCTGGTAGCCATCATCCAGTTGAATGTATTTTAATTGCGGAATATTTTTTTTGATATAAGCAAGATTATCGCTGATATTTTTTGCTGTTACTTTGGGGCCGAAACAATACCAGGAACACCAGCCTGCAGGAATACGATTGCTCTGCAAACGTGGATGAAAATAATTGATCCGCTTTGCAAATGCTGCGGTAAGCAGATTGACATCCTCACCAGGCAGTAACGAAAATTCTTCCAGTTGAATGGAGGCACCGGCCTTCAATAAAACATTTTCCATGTCCATCACTACTTTAATAGTATCAGCAGACAGGTAAAATTTTCCTATAAATTTAAAGGAAGAATTGAAGCCCATCAGCATTTCGTGGCCATCCCCGTTATGGAGTAAAAGCATATTATAAACAGCTTTATACCCTTTCGGTTGCGGTAATCTATAATGCTTGTTATCATCATAACCGCCAACCAATGTTGGTGCCGCCAATGTGCCCCGGTATTGACTAAGCATTTGAAAACCTTCTGCATAAAAAGAAGTATTGCCGTTAAATAACCGACCGGCCTGCAACAGCACCACTTCTTTTAACCGCAGATTTTTACTACTGTTATTATGAATGGTAGTGGTACAAAAATTAGCATCCCATTTGCGATCTACATTTATTTCAGTTGCCACAGAACTATCCTGCAAAAGCACATAGGCATCGCTATTTTTAATCGCCCGGATAAGCTTGTCCTGCGCCAGTGCTACAGAAGAACAAATACAAAATAGCAGTATCCATAAAATGTTGATAGTATATTTCATTTTGTTTGGTTTGGCTAAGCCTTTTTTATTTTATTTGAATGTATTATCTGCACATTCAAAATTTAATATACCATTATTTAGAACATAATAAATAAAAGTTATTACTGCTTTTACAATCACTCTTTCACTGTATAAAAAACCTGTAAAGTTGGATGCTTTACAGGTTTAAAAGTTAGTTCAAATTTTAAGCTGATGTAAAAATCTTTTAAGGACCATCCCAATAATCAATAATTTGAATTTTGTGTGATCACGCCTTTGCTTTCATCAATTATTTGTTGCGGTATTGGCATGTAATAATGTTTAGGCCTTACAAATGTTCGTGCAGAAATGGTAACCGTGCCATTATATGGCTGCAATGGCGATGCGGCTTTGGGCTTTGCAACAATGGTGTCCAGGTTAATTAAGCCTGCTTTATCCCACCGTAATAAATCCTGCCAGCGGGTATTTTCACCACCCAATTCTACCCTGCGTTCATGCATCAGTTCAGCCATACCTGCATTTGATAGCGGCCCTAATTTTGCCCTGGTGCGTACGGCATTTATTTCCGCATCACCCCTGCCAATTCCGCTCAGGCGGATTTTTGCTTCAGCTACTAAAAGATAAACATCTGCACTCCTTAAAATAGGTTGCTTTAAATTAAAATCTATACCTCCGTTACCATTGGGCAAAAAGGCAGTGTATTTTTTTACAAAATATCCTGTGGTGGACATACTCGGTAATAACCTACCGGTAGACTGGCCTTCCATACCTGTAAACATTTGATACGCATCGGCAGCACTGATGGTATTTACATTTGTCTGGTAAGGAAGAGAATCTCCCACAACAATCAAGGTTGCTCTTTTTCGGAAAGTATCAGCCGGTTCAAAGGCTGATGCAAAATTTTGTGTTGGGTGATGAAAGCCCCAGCCCTGCCATGCACGGGGTGTAAAATACTGACCGATTGCCGAACTGGGCACATTGGGAATTTGCTGATCTTTATTCCATATAGCAAAAAGCAATTCGCTGCTGTTATTTTGCTGATTGCCAACTGTAAAGTTATCTGCATAGTTGGGAGCAAGTGCATAATTAGCATTGCTTACTACCTTACTTCCATATTCAATAGCTTTTGCAAAATTATTTTCAAACATATACAGCTTACAAAGTAAGCCCCATGCAGCCCCTTTACTAACCCGCCCTTTATCAGCAGCAGCATAGGTTTCAGGCAACAGGTCAACTGCTTTTAATAAGTCTGACTCTATCTCTCTCCTCACAGAATCAATAGAAGATTTTGGAACATTGTAAGTTCCGGTAAGCACATTATTTTCTAAAATTAAAGGGATTTCTCCCCACAATTTATTTAATTCGAAATAGGCATCGGCACGTAAAAAATAAGCTTCGCCTAAAGATCTTTTGCGGATATCTTCATCTATCACCGCTACTTTTGGAATATAAATAATAGCATTATTGGCCCTGCCTATCTGTTCATAAGCAAATGGCCATAGTGTATAAAGTACCTGGTGGGTAGCATCAATATTAAATCTTTCAATGGCCTTAAAATCTGAGTGGTCCCCTTCTACTGAAATATCATCAGACTGGTCATCAAATATGTAAAGGTTATGCCCCACCCAGTCTTCCGTTGTTAGTACATTGTATATACCGGTAACGCCGGCAATCACATCATCCTGGTTACGCCAAAAATTGCCGGTG
>JANYFT010000322.1 GCA_025359625.1 Ferruginibacter sp. | reverse complement strand
CGCCTGCGGGGCAAAACGAACCTGTTCTACCAAATTTCTGATATCGTCAACAGAATTATTACTGGCTGCATCCAGTTCATGTATATTTAAAGAAGTGCCGGCATCAAACGAAATGCAGCTATTGCAAACGTTGCAGGCTTCGCCATCTTTAGTCTGGTTAAGGCAATTAATTGTTTTGGCCAATATCCTGGCACAGGTGGTTTTACCTACGCCCCTGGGGCCGCAAAACAAAAAAGCATGTGCTAACTGGTTATTTTTAATGGCATTTTTAAGGGTAGTGGTAATATGCGCCTGCCCCACCACTGTTGAAAAATTCTGTGGCCTGTATTTACGTGCTGATACTACAAACTTATCCATGGTTGCAAATTACGATTAATACCGTTTTTTAAAAGAGAATTATTAGACAGTTCACGCAAAGCGCAAGGTGGCAAAGAAAAATTTAATTGAAGTAATATTTTTTATTCATAGGTTCAGGATATTTGCATTTATACATTCTTCTGCTTTTCTCTTTTACTTGAAAAAAGATTACTATAACATCGGATGCCTTTTAAATTCTTTAGTCCTGTCAAATAAATAACGATAGGTAATAAGGTTGCGGCTGCGAAAAGTTTCTCCCAGGCTTTCCGCTATGTTGATCATTTTAGGATTGAAGTCGCCTATCCACTGCATTTCATATTCTGTATAGGATACTACAGGTGTTTGTATAAGTTTTGCCGATTCTACCACAATAAAAGCATCTATACCTTTTCCCTGCCACTCAGGTATAACGCCAAATACAATGCCGCTAAACTTTTTATTTGGCCTGAATTGCTTGAGCAATAAGAATTTCAATTTCTGTAATAGGCCAAATTTTCCATTGAGGTATTTAAACCATTGATTTAAGTCGGGAAGGTTTACAAACATGGCAATAGGCTCTTTTTTATGATAGGCAAACCAAATGATATGCTCGTCCATTATCGGCTTCATCTTATTAAATAATAGAATCACCTGCTCTTTAGCCATCTGCTTTAAACCACCATGGCCGGCCCACGCCTTATTATAAATCACAGCAAAATCCCCGGCAAATTTTTCTAACTGTTTTTTATTGATATGTGCTGCGGTAAAATCCGGGTCAGTCCCATATTTGGCATGCCTTTCAAACATCTTTGCAGTTAGTGGCGCTTTAGGGTGTAAGCCAAAGCATATTTGATGAAAGAAGGGTTTAAAGCCATAGGTTTCAAACAGGTTTTGATAATAAGCAGGATTGTAATTCATACAATAGAGCGGTTCGGTAAAGCCCTCGGTTACCAGTCCCCACCAGCGATCCCGTTCCCCAAAATTGATAGGCCCATCCATTGCCTCCATACCTTTTTGCATCAGCCAGTGCTTGGCATTATCCAGCAAAAGACCAGCAGCTTCCTGGTTATTGATACAGTCAAAAAATCCAATGCCGCCCACTGGTACATCATCTTCTTTATTTTTATATTTTTTATTAACAAATGCGGCAATACGCCCAATTAGGTTGTTGTCAGTATCTTTTAATATCCAGCGTTCCACTTCTCCAAAACGAAATGCCTTATTTTTTTTTGAATCAAAAACTTCATCAATGTCTTTATCCAGGGGGCGTATCCAGTTGGGGTCTTTTTTATATAATATTACCGCCACCTGTAAAAATTGTTTGGCTGTAGCAGCATCGTTTACTGGAATTAATTGCATCATAATGTATAAAAAAGCAAATGTAAGTAAGGTGGTGCAGACTTCAAAAGTCACTTGGTTGTGCTGGCTGATCTATAAAAAAATACTTTTTTTTTGTAATTGTAATAATTTATGCTAATCAGGCAACCTATGCGTTTATATATCCTAATTTCAAAAAGGCATAAAATTATTTATACAAAAAAGCAATTGCATGGAAGAAGAATTTCTAAAAACCATCTATGAGTATCAGAAAATTATTTACAAGGTTTGTAGGGTTTACCGCAATAGTAACGAAGACCAGAAAGACCTTTTTCAGGAAATTGTTTATCAACTCTGGAAATCTTATCCTGCCTTTAAAGGCGCCTCTAAAATAAGCACCTGGATGTACAGGATTGCATTAAATACCGCCATGGCAGTGTATCGAAAAAATGTGTTACCAGTAACTTATTATGAAGAAATTCCTGAACATTTTAATTTATCAGCAATAAGCACAACCTCACAAAATGAAGAGCAGTTGTTTTTAGCTTTAAGAACATTAAATGATGTAGAAAAAGCAATTATATCTCTTTACCTGGAAGATTTTAATTACCAGGAAATTGCTACAATAACAGGCTTAAGCGACAATAATGTTGGTGTACGCCTGAACAGAATTAAAACCAAATTAAAACAAATACTAAAACAAAAATAATGGAACTAGAAGATTTAAAATCAAATTGGCAAAATTCAGGCTCAACGATAAAAACAGAAACTGATCTGCAAAAAATGACTAAGCTAAAACGCCACCCTTCAATTAAAAAAATAAGGGTAAAGCTGATTGTTGAAACTATTGCCTTAATATTTTTTTTACTTATTTATTATGATTGGTTTGATGGTGATAAAAAATCTTTTATTATAAATGTATTATTGGTTACTAGTGTGCTACTATATCTTTTGAACGATGTTATTGGATATGTAGCATTATTAAGACCGGTGAGAGGAATAAATTTAAAAGTATCGATACAAAATTATTTGGTAGGGATAAAACGAATATCTGTTTTTTCTTTGGCTGTTTCTTTTTTGTACAGCATTTGTATAATTGTTTTTTTTACATCAGTTATACAATTTACAAACCAGAAGAAACTATTATTGGCGGGTATTATTATTGTGCTGGTTGCAAGTATTTTTTCATCTTATATAATATGGGGCAAATGGGTTACCAATTTAAAAAAGCAGGTTAACGAATTAAATTTTGAAGAAGAATAATCTGTCCGGGTGCCCAAAATAAATGCTAATTATTTATACTTATGTCCGCCATAATTCCATAATGATCCGAGTAGGGAACAGTCAGGCGATGGTACTGGTTCACAATAAATTTTTTATCAGCAAATATGTAGTCAATCCTTAAAGTAGGTGAAATAAAACGGAATGTTCTTCCAATACCGGAGCCTTTACTTAAAAAAGCATCCTGCATATTATCTTTAATGGTAAAATAAGTGTAAGAGTTGGGTACATCATTAAAATCGCCGCAAAGTATAACAGGGTATGGACTTTTCTTTAGCAGATCAGTAACTACATCCGCCTGCTGACTCCTGAACTCATAGCCTCTTTTTAGTTTGCTCACAATTGTTTTTGAATCTTTAAGCCCGCTTTTTTCACTGTGCTTTATTTGGTCAAGGCTTTCGTATTCCCTTTCACCAAACCTTACTGATTGCAAGTGAATACTAAATACCCTCAACATTTTTCCGTTAAATTCAATATCAGCATAAATTAATTGTTGCACAGATTCCTCATCACCAAAATCATATAATCCAGCGTTGGTAATAGGGTATTTTGAAAAAATAACCATCCCCATTTCAGTATCTTTTAATTTGCTGTAACCGGGTACATAATAATGATAAGGAAAGCCCATTTTTTCCAGTTCAGGAATAGTTGGTTCAAACAATGCCGGGATTCTTGATTCAAAAAATTCCTGGAAACAAAGCACATCGGCATCATATTTTTTTATTTCTGAAAACATCATTGGCCGGTAACTGGTTCCACCTTTACTTTCTTTATTGAGTTCATCCCAACTGGAAACGTTCCATTGCAAAACACGCAGGTTACCTGTTGCTTTAGTAAGGGCAAATGGCTGTTGCAAATGCCAGCTAAATACTACTGCCACCTGTTTCCAGCTAAGCAGTATTGCAATCAGCGAAATCAGGCTCCATCTTGACCCTGCAATAAGCCACACTAAAAAAAATATAAGCAGTGCAAAAAATAATAAAGGAAAAATAAGACCCAATATAGCGATGAACCAAAATTTGCCTGCATTTAAAAACGGGGTAAGGCAGGTTAGCAGGTAAATAAATGCAACAAAAAGGTTGAGTGTAATAAAAAGCCTTTTGATTATTCTTTTTGAAAGGGACAATTGATATAAGTGTTTTTTGTACTAACGGAATTGATCTGTGTATATTTTTTATCCTCCGTTATAAATTTTTCATGAAGATAAGCACCTGTTGAAAATAACTGATTTTTTTAGTTATTAAATTATTGTATTTTATTGCCTGGTGCAAGGAGGCCATATTAAATTAACACCTGTTGAACTGCTTGATATTTGTGGGCTAAGCCTCCGAAAAAAATAATTTGCTGTGGAATGAAGTTTACTTAAAATGCCTGCCGGCTTGCCAACGATTGAACCAAACAATGCTAAAAACAGGATTACCAAAATATCCGTTTTTTGAATTTCAAATTTTAATGCACAACCCTTATCTTTGCGCCCTGAAAATAGACCTCATTACAATAAAATTTGATTTATGGCCAATACAGGCAAAATAAAATCGATCATTGGTGCCGTTGTTGATGTACAGTTTGACAGTGGCAGTAAGCTCCCTGAAATTTTAAATGCATTGGAGCTAAAACGTGATAATGGCGATACTTTGGTGCTGGAAGTACAGCAGCATTTGGGTGAAGATAGTGTGCGTACGATTGCAATGGACGGTACCGAAGGGTTGGTTCGTGGCATGGCTGTAACGGATACCGGTATTCCTATTTCAATGCCGGTGGGCGAAGGTATTAAAGGCCGCTTGTTTAATGTTACGGGGGATGCCATTGATGGCTTGCCGCAGGTTAGTAAGGTTGGAGGCCGTGCAATTCACGCAAAACCACCATTGTTTGAAGACCTTAGTACAGCAAATGAAATTTTATACACAGGCATTAAAGTAATTGACCTGATTGAACCTTATGCAAAGGGGGGTAAAATTGGTTTATTTGGTGGTGCAGGTGTAGGCAAAACTGTATTAATTCAAGAACTGATTAACAATATTGCCAAAGCATATAGTGGTGTTTCGGTTTTTGCTGGTGTGGGGGAGCGTACAAGGGAAGGTAACGATTTGATGAGAGAGATGATTGAAGCAGGCATCATGAACTATGGCGAAAAGTTTAAACATAGCATGGAAGAAGGTGGATGGGATTTGAGTGCAGTGAATATGGAAGACCTGAAAGAATCAAAAGCAACTTTTGTGTTTGGGCAAATGAACGAACCACCAGGCGCAAGGGCACGTGTGGCATTAAGCGGATTAACCATTGCTGAATACTTCCGTGATGGTGAAGGTACCGGGCAGGGAAAAGATATTTTATTTTTTGTTGATAATATTTTCCGTTTTACACAAGCTGGTTCAGAAGTATCTGCTTTGTTGGGCCGTATGCCAAGTGCGGTGGGTTATCAGCCGACACTGGCTACAGAAATGGGTTTGATGCAGGAAAGGATCACCTCTACTAAAAATGGCTCTATCACTTCTGTGCAGGCGGTGTATGTACCTGCAGATGATTTAACTGATCCTGCCCCTGCAACAACTTTTGCGCATCTGGATGCCACTACAGTATTGAGCCGTAAAATTGCGGATCTGGGTATTTATCCTGCGGTTGATCCATTGGATTCTACCTCAAGAATTTTAACCCCATTGATTGTTGGTGATGAACATTACAACACTGCCAACAGGGTAAAATTAATTTTACAGCGCTATAAAGAATTACAGGATATTATTGCAATACTTGGCTTGGATGAGTTGAGCGATGAAGATAAACAAACGGTATCAAGGGCACGTAAAGTGCAACGTTTCCTTAGCCAGCCATTTTTTGTGGCTGAGCAGTTTACTGGTTTAAAGGGTGTGTTAGTGCCGATAGAAGATACTATCCGTGGCTTTAATTCTATTATGGATGGCGAAGTGGATGAATATCCTGAAGCGGCATTTAACCTGGTCGGTACTTTAGAAGATGCAATTGAAAAAGGTAAGAAATTGATGTCGGCAGCGCAGGCTTAGTTTATTACTTAGTATATAGTATTTAGTACTTTAGATTAGAGCGTTGGTTTTGAAAGTGTTAATGGCAGGCAGTGATTAAGTAGCATTTTTGTAAAAAAATTATTCAATACTTTTTATGATCTTAGAAATTTTAACACCCGAAAAGAAATTATTTAGCGGTGAAGTCTATGGTGTTCAATTGCCAGGCATTACTGGTTTATTTGAAGTTTTGAATAGGCATGCGCCAATGGTAAGTGCGTTGAAGGCTGGTAAATTAAAGATTTTGAAAGAGAAGAATTCTGCCGTTACGTATACTATACAAAGTGGTTTTGCAGAAGTGCTGAATAATAAGACTACCGTGTTAGTGGAAGGTGCGGAAGAAGTAGCTTAA
>JANYFT010000286.1 GCA_025359625.1 Ferruginibacter sp. | reverse complement strand
TTTCTGTATTTGCTACCATCGGTATTATCACCACCGATAAAAAGGAACACGCAAGTTTCATGAACTTTATCGAGTCTTTTTTTATGGTTGGCATCCTTACGGGTTATTTTATTTTCAGTGCATTTGTAAATGATAAAAATCCACAGTCAACCGAATGGTTAAAAGTATATTATTTACTGGCCGGCATTGTCGGCATTGCTTTTTTGCTATTGCTAAGTTCCCCGTTAGATGAATCGTCAGTGAAAAGTGCAGGAAATGAGCCGCTCAACAACGACTTTGCAGAAATGTTTAAACTGATTGCATTGCCTGTTGTGATTGTTTTTGTGGCCAGTGCTTTTATTTATGTTTTAATTGAACAAAGCATTATGAGTTGGTTGCCCACGTACAACAGCAAAGTGCTGCATTTGCCACAAACACTTAGCATCCAAATGGCCAGTATACTGGCTGCTTCCACTGCTGTTGGAAGATTTTTAGCAGGCATCTTGTTAAGAAAAATAAATTGGCTGATGGTTCTGGTTACCTGCCTGATCATAGCCGGGCTGCTGGTTTTGGCTGCCATTCCTTTGGCCGATAATACAGGCCATGGCGCTATTGCCGGTTGGTCAACTGCACCGCTTGCAACATTCATCTTTCCATTGATTGGTTTTTTACTGGCACCGATTTATCCTGCTATCAATTCGGTTATATTAAGTTCGCTGCCGAAAAAAAAGCACGGTTATATGTCAGGGCTAATCGTAATTTTTTCTGCCTTGGGCGGCACTACAGGGTCAATCATCACCGGCAATATTTTTCAGGCTTATGGTGGCCAAACGGCCTTCTATTTTTCACTGATACCTATTACGATATTGATACTGCTACTGGTTATTTTTTACCGGGTTCAGAAAAAAGTAAATGAAAAACTGCAGGTTGATACTATTGCGACAAATGGTACCACCAATTAATATTTTTAATTAATTATCCATGGCCAGAAAAGAAATATATGATCTGCCTGAACTGTTTGAAGCAGTGCAGTTAAATGGAATATTTGCAGATGGAAAAACCTTTGTGGACTGCATTGCAAAATTTCCATTGGATGTGATAGGACAGCAGTGGCTTGCTCAAAAAAATCAGCAAGGGTTTGATCTTAAAAAATTTGTAGCTGAACATTTTGACGAGCCTCCCATTTTTTCGGCCAATTATGAAAGCAAAAAAGATCAGTCTGTTGAAGCAAATATCCGGCAACTCTGGGATGTGCTTACACGAACACCTGTTCCGGAAAATAGTTCGCTCATCAACCTTCCTTATACATACATTGTGCCCGGTGGAAGGTTCAGGGAAATTTATTATTGGGATAGTTATTTTACTATGCTTGGCCTTCAACAACATGGCCGTGTAGATCTGATTGAGAGTATGATCAGTAATTTTGCATTTCTGCTGCGAACTTGCGGACATATCCCCAACGGAAACCGCCGGTATTATTTAAGCCGCAGCCAGCCTCCTTTTTTTGCACTGATGGTTACCCTGCTTGCGGAGATAAAAAATGATCACAACGTTTATATCCTATATAAAAAAGAACTGGAACTCGAATACAATTTTTGGCAACTCGGGTCATCCGCCATTCAGCCTGGTAAAGCAAATGCCAGGGTGGTTAAAATGCCAGACGGTGAATTGCTCAACCGCTACTACGATAACGATCCAAGTCCGAGGCAGGAAAGTTATGCAGAAGATCTGCATGTAAGTAAAAGCAGTGAGCAACCTGCGAAAAAAATATTTACCCAACTGCGGGCCGCCGCCGAAAGTGGATGGGATTTTAGCAGCCGGTGGTTTGCAGATGAAAAAAATATTGCTACCATTCAAACTACCAATATTGTTCCGGTAGATTTGAATTGCCTTTTATATTCTCTTGAACTAACTATTGCTAAATCAAATGCATTGGCAGGCAATGAAAAAACAGCAAAAGAATTTGAAATAAAAGCAACCAATAGAAAAGAAGCCATACACAAATATTGCTGGAACAATAAACAAGGTTTTTTTTGTGATTATCATCTGTTTGCACATCAACAACAATCCAATATAACGGCTGCAGGTTTGTTTCCCCTGTTTATAAAAATAGCTTCTGCCCAACAAGCCACCAATGTGGCGGCCGTAACCCTTAAATATTTATTAAAGGATGGCGGAATAGTAACTACTACCAACCATACCGGCCAGCAATGGGATGCGCCCAACGGGTGGGCACCGTTGCAATGGATTGCCTTTGCAGGGTTAATCAATTACGGTCAGCAGCTATTGGCAACAGAAATCGGGAAACGGTGGGTAACACTCAATGAAAAAGTTTTTTATGAAACCGGTAAAATGATGGAAAAATACAATGTGGAAGACCTGGATCAACCAGCAGGGGGCGGTGAATATCCCGGCCAGGACGGATTTGGCTGGACCAATGGTGTTTTCCTTGCACTGAAAGCAAAATTATAGCAATAGCATAAATGCAGCTATCCTGTGTTATTCAATGCCTTATCAAAAACATTTCTAACCAAAGTTTAATTGACAGGTCCAATGTCTGATGTTATAACGCTCAAGAAAATTTCACAATTGCTCAATATAAGTATCTCTACTGCTTCACGTGCCTTAAAAGACCATCCTGATATTTCGGATATAACCAAACAAAAAGTAAAGGAACTGGCAGAAATGCTGGAATATGAGCCCAACCCGTTTGCTATACAATTAAGTACCAGCCATAGTAATATATTTGGATTAATTGTTCCTGAAGTAAGCAATCTCTTTTACACTTCGTTTATTGATGCAGTAGAAAATGAGAGCAGAAAAATTGGATATACCCTCATCATTCTTAAAACCGATGATGATCCTGCAATTGAGGCCAACCACATTAAATATTGTAAAAAGCAGCGGGTAGCGGGATTGTTTGCCTGTATTACTCCAGGCACTTCAAATTTTGATTTGTTTCAAAGCCTTAACAAATCAAGTATCCCGGTTATTTTCTTCGACAGGGTGCCCGATAACAGTAATTGCAACACTGTTTGTTTTGAAGATGAAACAGCAGCCACCATTGCAGCGGAAGCCATTCTTAAAAAGAATAGGAAAAAGGTACTGGCCATTTTTGCAGAACCAAGCTTATCCATTACCCAAAAAAGATTAAAGGCTTTTCAACAAGTATTTCAACAATATCCTTCAGCCCCCAAATTAAACATCTATCATACCAACCATTATGAAAACACCAAAGAAATAATAAAGCAACAATTGCAAAGCAATGACAGGCCGGATACAATTTTTTGTATGTCGGATGTAATTTTAACCTATGCCATGAAAGCCATTCATGAATTACAATTAACCATCCCGGACGAGGTGGCTGTTATTACCATCAGCAACAGCGATTTCTTTCCCAAATTATATACCCCCGAAATTACCTATGTAGAAACCAGTGGATATAAATTAGGCGTACTGGCATTGTCAGCAATGATGACCTGTGTAAAAGAAGATGTGCCTTACCAGAAATTATATGTAGATCCTTACCTTGTAGAGGGTCAATCCTTGTAGTGCATGCACTATTAAAGGCACAAAAAATGTCAACAACAAACGTTTGAAAATTGACAAGGAACCTCTTGCAGGCATTCTATAATTATCTTACTTTCACTATCGCCATAAAACCATTGCCTGCATATGTCATTATCAAAACCACATCTGAGTTTTCAACAAATTATTAATATGAATGTCGGTTTTTTTGGCATTCAATATAGTTTTGGTTTACAGCAAAGTGCAGTAAACCCCA
>JANYFT010000280.1 GCA_025359625.1 Ferruginibacter sp. | reverse complement strand
AGGGGCATAATTAATAGGCAAGTGACGCCATTGGCAACCTGTTTTTGTTAGGTAGCAGATTGCTTCCCAAATTTGTCTTAGATTATGTTTTGATTTTCGTTTGAAACTCAACAAACTTTCAATAATTTGCCATTGAAAGTTGCTTGAAAAGTGGTGGGGTTTTGTCATTACACTACTATCGGGCAACTTTTATTTTTATCCAATTTTACTTCTCAACTTATACACATACAAAAATCTAAATAATTAATTCAAACAGCTTCTTAAAGCAGGTTAAGATAATTTAATAGGAGGAGGCCTTCATCCCTCACGAATAATATGTATTTTCGTGGCGCACTCAAGGAAAATTATGTACGCCTACCTGGAAGGAAAATTTACGATGAAGAACCCGGCACAAGTTTATGTTGATATAAACGGTGCAGGGTACGAACTGAATATTAGCCTTAATACCTACGCACATATACAAAACTTAGAGAAGGGAAAACTATATACCTACCTGCAGATTAAAGAAGACGGGCATACTTTATATGGATTTTTTGATAAAGGGGAAAAGGAGATCTTTATTCAACTTATCAGCGTATCTGGTGTAGGTGCAGCAACTGCAAGGATGATGCTGTCTCATTTAAAACCGGACGAAGTAAGTAAGGCCATTGTACAAAACAACGTAAAGCTGCTGGAAAGTGTAAAAGGAATAGGAAAAAAAACAGCAGAAAGACTGGTGCTTGAATTAAGGGATAAAGTGAATAAAGCCGTAACTGACCTTGCCATACCGGCTACAGCAGGCAATAGATTTCAGCAGGATGCGTTAAATGCTTTAGTATCATTAGGCATCTCCCGTCCACAGGCGGAAACAGCCATTCAAAAAATTAACCACATTGATCCTAACATAAACAATTTAGAAGAATTAATAAAAAAAGCCCTAAAAGCCATTTGATAGAATTTTACTTTAATTGATTTACCGGATGTTTTTCAAAAGAAAATTATTACCAAAAAAAATTGGCTTTGGTTGGGGATGTGTAGTGTTTTTACTTACTATTTCACTTTCCATTTCTGCTCAAAATAATAATACCGGCAGGCGTTCTGCTGCTGCCGGAGATACCACTTTGCCTAATGGGCTTCCTTATCCTATTCATGATAATAGGGGAGATTTTATGAGCAGTGGTACCAAAAGTACTTACGATTTTAAAAAACCTTCAAATATAACCGACTCAGTTGTATACGATCCCAACACACATCTTTACACCTTATATGAAAAAGTAGGTAATAAATTTTACCGTACTCCCACTACTTACACATTTGAAGAATATTGGCAAATTCGGGGGAGGCAAACGGAGATAGACTATTTTAAAAAGAGGGCAAACACCTTGAGTTTGCTCAACCGTAAATTAACCAAGCCAAAATTATCGCTCTACGATAATCTCTTTAACCGTTTATTTGGTAATGGTAAAATAGAAATAAGCCCCCAGGGAAATGTGGATATTACAGCAGGCTACCAGGGGCAGAATATAAAAAACCCAACTTTACCTGAAAGGGCAAGAAAGAATGGCGGTTTTGATTTTAACATGGATGCCCAGGTGAATGTAAATGCCAGCATTGGCGACAAATTAAAGTTTCCCATCAACTACAATACATTGGCAAACTTTGGTCAAGACAATCAGTTAAAACTGGATTACTCCGGTGTAGATGATGAAATTATAAAACGTATAGAAGCAGGTGCTGTGCAGTTTTCATCCCGTAGTACGTTTATACCGGGAGCACAACAATTGTTTGGTTTAAAAACCCAATTGCAGTTTGGCAAGTTAAATGTTACCTCTGTGCTGGCCTACCAAAAATCTGCAAGGCAAACAGCCAATTTACAAGGCGGGGCTGCCTCACAGGTAATTGATATTAAAGCCGATGAATATGAAGAGAACCGCCACTTTTTACTGGGACAATATTTTAAAGACAACTACAATACCGTGATGGCTAAATTACCGGCTGTTACCACACCGGTACAAATACTTCGTTTAGAAGTTTGGGTTACCAATAAAAATGGCAGCACCACCAACACAAGAGATGTGGTAGGGTTGATGGATTTGGGAGAAAAAAATCCATTTCGTGGGCCGCCAATAATAAATGTAACCAGCAATTTTGCACCACCTGCCAACGGCACAAATGATCTGTTTAGCAAAATAACTTCCGATCCTGGTAACAGGAGTTCTGCTTTGGTGGTTAGCAATTTGCAAGCCCTTGGCCTGGCGCCGGTGCAGGATTTTGAAAAAATATTTGCCCGTAAATTAGATTCAAGCCAATATATTTTTAACCGGCAGGTAGGCTATATTTCGCTGGGGCAGCCGCTACAGCCGGATGAAGTTTTGGCCGTTGCTTATCAATATTCTTACAATGGACGAATTTACCAGGTGGGCGAATTTTCGCAAGATCTTCCACCTGACAGCACGGTCGCTACACAACGTGTATTGTTCCTTAAATTACTAAAAGCTACTTCTCAGCGTACCAAGTTACCTATCTGGCAACTGATGATGAAGAATGTTTATTCTGTTGGCTACGGAACATTAACACCCACAGATTTTAAGTTAAATCTGCTATACCAGGAACCAAGCCTTGGCTGGAAAAGATATGTACCATTTGGTGATAAAAACCAGGGAACACCCATCTTAACACTTGTAAATTTAGACAGGTTGAACAATAACCGGGACCCACAGCCGGATGGAGTATTTGATTATGTGGAAGGCTTTACAGTTTTATCTCCCTACAGCAGGATAGTTTTTCCGGTGCTGCAGCCTTTTGGCCGTGACCTTGCTTCGCAGATTTATAACGTGGTGCCTGCAACGGCAAAAGATACTTTGTATTATGCCCTCTATGATTCTATTAAGGCAGTGGCACAGCAGTTCCCCAACCTTAACCGTTTTGTAATGAAGGGATCTGCCCGTACTTCCGGCTCTTCAGACATTAGTATTGGCTACAATATTCCACGGGGCAGTGTAAAAGTTACTGCTGGTGGACAGACATTAATTGAAGGAGCAGATTATGATATTAACTACGATCTGGGAACCATCAAAGTAACTAACCAGGCTATATTGAATGCAGGTTTGCCGGTGCAGGTAAACTTTGAAAATAACGCCGGTTTTGGCTTACAGCAAAAAAGCTTTTTGGGTCTGCGCTTTGATTACCTCGCTAAAAATACATTAAAAGAACAACTGGCTATTGGCGGAACACTGGTTCGTTTAAGCGAACGGCCATTTTTTACCAAAAATAATATTGGAGAAGATCCTATCCGCAATACGATGTACGGGTTGGATGTTAATTACCGTAAAGAAGTGCCCAGGCTTACTAAATTATTAGATAAGCTGCCGTTTTATTCCACCACTGCCCCTTCCACCATCAATTTTTATGCAGAGGGGGCTTATTTGCAGCCCGGCCATGCGTCACAAATTGGTAAGGGTTCTGCGGGTACTGTTTATATTGATGATTTTGAGGGGAGTAAATCGGGGATCGACCTCCGCTTTCCTGCTATTAGCTGGGGGCTTGCTTCCACGCCACAAGGTGCTACGGATGAGGCAGGTGCGGCTATCTTAACTGAAGGAGCATTGAATAATAATCTTGACTATGGAAAAAACAGGGCAAAGATAGCCTGGTACCAGATTGAACCCGCCCTTCAATTATACAAGGGGGCCAATAATCCTTTGGGTAATGACCGGGAAGAACTGAGTGACCCACGGGTTCGCCTGGTTAGCCAAAGTGAAATATTTCCACAAAGGACAACTGATTATGGACAGAACCAGTTAACCACTTTTGACCTGGCTTATTATCCTGATCAGAAAGGGCCATATAATTTCGATGCCTCTGCAGCCAGTATTGATGCCAGCAACCGGTTAAAAAATCCAACAAAAAGATGGGGTGGCTTAATGCGCAATATTGACCAGACCGATTTTGAAACAGCCAATGTGGAGTTCATCGAATTTTGGGTACAGGACCCTTTTATAAAAGCACCCGTATCTCCAACTGCAGGTGGTAAATTATATTTTAACCTGGGCAACATTTCGGAAGATGTTTTGAAAGATGGCAGAAGGTTTTATGAGAATGGATTACCTACCCCCAACGCACCGGCGCAGGTAGATAACACTACCGTTTGGGGTGTGGCCCCTTTAAATCCAATCCAGGTAACCAATGCATTTAGTAACGATGCTACCGAGCGCCAGTACCAGGATGTTGGTTTTGACGGGCTGGACGATGCCGGTGAAAAAACCAAGAGGGCCCCTTACCTGGCGGCATTAGCACCCATACTTAATGGCACTGCCTTACAGCTGGTAACTGCCGATCCTTCGCAGGATGATTATACACACTACAGGGATGCAGGATATACCAATAGCGACGGCATTTTAAAAAGGTATAAAAACTTTAATAATCCACAAGGCAATTCAAAAGTAAATGATGGGTCTATATTTTCCTCTGCCGCCACTTTATATCCGGATGCAGAAGATTTGAATAAGGATAATACCATGAATGAGTCGGAGGAATATTTTCAATACATAGTAGATATAAAACCACAGACTGATCCAACAATGCAAATTGGCGTTAACTATATTGTTGATAAGAAAGTAGTACCGGTAAAACTGGTAAATGGCAACACCCGTAATGAAACATGGTACCAGTTCAGGATACCAATTGGTGATTATAACAAAAAGATCGGTAATATCCCAGACTTTAAATCCATCCGTTTTATTAGAATGTTCCTGACCAATTTTTCTGATTCGGTAGTAATGCGTTTTGGCAAACTGGAACTTACCAGGAACATCTGGCGCAGGTTTCAAAATAAAATTGATTCATCCGGTATTTATTCTCCCATATCAACCAGTGTAGATTTTAATGTGGGTGCCGTAAATATTGAAGAGAATGATAAGCGTGCCCCATTGCCCTACCGCACCCCGAAAGAAATTCAACGCCAGCAGGTACAAAGCAACAATGGTGTAAACCTTTTGCAGAATGAACAAAGTATGACCCTACAGTTTTGTGCATTGGGTAAAAATGATGCAAGGGGCGTATTTCAAACTTTTGCCAACAGGGATATCCGCCAGTATGGTAATTTATCCATGTATATACATGCAGAAAACAACGTAAAATCGCCGAACAATATTAAAGACAGGGATTTAAATGCAGTGATAAGAATAGGAACTGATTTTGTGAGCAATTATTACGAGATAAAAATCCCCTTGTATTTAACACCACTTTCCGCCAGCACTTTAAACCCTAACAGCGATGCTTATAACGACACTTTGTGGCGGGCCATCAATAATTTAAATATTGATCTTACCTTATTACCCAAATTAAAACAGCAAAGAAATATCCAGGGCGTGCCTACGGTTATTTTCAGCAGGCTACAGGGCAATGGTCAAACTTATTCAATACTGGGCGATCCTAACCTGGGAGAATTAAGGGGAGTATTGATTGGAGTTGAAAATGTAAACAATCCAAATGCCTGTGGTGAAATGTGGGTGAACGAATTAAGGCTTAGTTCTATCAACGAAAAGGGCGGCTATGCTGCATTGGCACGGATGGATATGAACCTTGCAGACCTTGGTACCATCACAGGATCTATCTCCACACACAGTAATGGCTTTGGTACGCTGGAGCAACGGGTAGACGAAAGGTTCAGAGATGACCTTACACAATTTGATGTGGCCGCTAATCTTGAGTTAGGCAAATTATTACCAAAAAAAGCAGCCATATCCATACCTGTTTTTGCCAGCTATTCGCAAACGATAAGTAAACCATTATACGATCCTTACGATCTGGATATCAAATTAAAAGATAAACTTTCTGTATCTCCGGCAAACAAGCGTGATTCTATAAACAATGCTGCGGTAGATTTTACCAGTACAAAAACCGTAAATTTTACCAACGTCCGAAAAAACAGAACAGGTACCAAAAAACCAAAAATTTACGATATTGAAAATTTAGATGTCAGCTATTCCTATATCAATATCCAGGCACACAATCCGTTGATTGAAAATAATGAAATAACAAGGCACCGGGGTGGGGTAGGGTACAATTTTGTGCCACAGCCAAAGTATATTGAGCCGTTCAAAAAAATGAAATTTTTCACCAAAAAGAAAAAGCATTGGTTCGACCTGGTGAAAGATTTAAATTTTAACCCGATTCCGTCCCAATTAAGTTTTAGGGCCGATATTCAACGCCAGTTTGGTGCCATACGGCCACGGAGTGTTGGATCGGACAAATATAAAATCCCGGAGACTTACGATAAGTATTTTACGTTTCAGCGGGATTATATTTTGCGCTGGGCGTTTACCCGTTCCATCAATTTTGATTTTAATGCCACAAACAATTCACGCATTGATGAGCCCTATGGCCGCATAGATACCAAAGAGAAGAAAGATACGGTTTGGAAAAATTTGATAAAAGGAGGCAGGAACACTCTATATAATCAGACAGCCAATATTTCCTATACATTGCCCACCGCTAAATTTCCTTTGCTCGACTGGACAATAATGAACGTGAAATACCAGGCCACTTATCGCTGGATAGGTGCAAGCCGCCTTGCTGTAGAGTTGGGCAATATTTTAGAAAATGGGCAAACAAAAGAAGCAACCGCCCAGTTTGATCTTACCAGGTTATACAATAAATCTAAATTTTTCAAGGCTATTGATCAGCCAAAAGTAGAAGGCGCTACTAAAGGCGAAACCAAAACGAGAACGGATACCATCTTTAAATTTGTTACCAGAGACGGCGTAAAAGTAAAAGAAGTAAAACGCTTGAAAATAAAAAAAATAAAAGACCCCAATGCTATGCCATCAGTAGGTACAATAGGCAGGGTATTTGGCAAACTGGTGAGTAGTTTAAAGCAGGTAAATGTATCCATTTCCGAAAATGCCAATACCCGTTTACCGGGCTATATGGATAGTACACAATTTGTGGGGCGTAACTGGCGAAGCATGCAACCGGAGCTTGGCTTTATTTTAGGTAGCCAGCCCGATACCAACTGGCTTAACAGGGCAGCAAGAAAGGGCATCATTACCGCAGACAGTAATTTTAGTACCCTCTTTCAGCAAACCTTCGATCAACGGTTAATATTAACGGCGCAAATAGAACCCATAAGGGACTTAACCATTTCGCTGAACCTGAATAAAACATTCAGCAAAAACTATTCTGAATTGTTTAAAGACACTACCGGTACCGGAAATCATTTTGGCCATTTAAGCCCGTATTCCACGGGTAGTTTTGATATTAGTTATATCTCTTACAAAACATTATTTGGCAAATTTGACCCTAATAAAATTTCAGCCACTTTTCAGAAATTTCAGGATTACCGGCAAATTATTTCACAACGTTTAGGCACAGCAAATAAATACAATACAGGTATACCTGCAGATGCAGATGGGTATGCACATGGTTATAACCGCTATGCCACCGATGTGCTGATACCTGCTTTTATTGCAGCTTATTCAGGCAAAGACCCTAAGTTGGTTTCACTGATTGACCAGAGTAACCCAAATATTAAATCTAATCCCTACAAGGGCTTTATCCCAAAGCCCAACTGGAAAATTGATTATACAGGCCTTAGCCGTGTAAAAGGGTTAGAAAAGATATTTTCCAATATCACCCTGTCGCATGCGTATAACGGTAGCTTAAGCATGAATGGATTTACATCCGCTTTGTTTTATGCGGATAAATTCAGTTATGGGTATCCCTCTTTTTACGACCCTATTGCTAAAAATTATGTCCCTTATTTTTTAGTACCCAATATAACTATAACAGAACAGTTTGCACCGCTGGTAGGGGTAGATGTGATGTTCACCAACCAGTTGCAGTTTAAAGTAGAATATACCAAACAACGCACCTTAAGTTTAAGCCTGATAGATTTTCAATTAAGCGAAACACGTTCTACAGAATTCGCCATTGGCGGGGGTTTTCGCAAACGGGGGTTAAAACTGTTCGGTGGTTTAAAACTGCCTAAATTTTTAAGCAAAGGCGGTTCAGGTAAATTAGATAATGAGATCAACTTTCGTTTTGATATGAAAATAAGAGACAACGTAACCGTTAATAACCGCTTAGACCAGGAAGCCACTTTGCCCACTGGAGGCAGTAAGGAGATAACGCTAACACCTACTATTGATTATTATCTTAGCAGCAGGGTAAACCTGAAATTGTATTTCGACCAGCGCCGGGTAATACCTTATATTTCGTCCAGTGCGCCCATCACCAACACAAGGGCCGGCGTACAAATAAGGATATCGCTGGCGCAATAAATTTTGCATGCATGAGCAAAAAATCCTCACTGTCTGACGAGGGTTTTTTGTTTCAAAAATGGACTGGTTTACCCGGATGTAATTATTTTTTTGTCCAGGCTAAGAGTACTAAGCGCAGACGAAGTATGGGCCTACCAAACTTTCCCAATGACAAAAGCAGAAGACTTGGAACTATCTTGCCAAACGCTATGATGAATTGAAGGCATTAAATAAGGTGGACAATTTTTACGATTATGAGAAACAATTTGTAGACATCCTGCATGATTTAGGGCGGGAGGTTTTAGGAAAGAATTTAGGAACGATGTCAAATAGACTACCGTAAAAAAACCTCACGACACTGGGTCATGTGGCCATTACTAATGCACATCCTTTCAGTCATGGCAACAAGGTTTTCAAATCAGCCCACACTTGCAGCAATTGATGGGTGATCGGTTCAGGACCTATAGAATCAGCTCACAGAACAGTAATAAAAAAAGGATGAAACAATCAGGCTACCTAATTAAAAACATGAATTGATATTGGAGTTTGCAACCTTATCAATCACAATTTCAATACCTCTGCAACAGGCACACCCCAGAAATATTTGCATTGCTAATGTAGGTTTCTTGCTTTTGCAGAAAAGAAATAATAAACCATAACGGTTAAAGCAGCAATAATTAATGAACTATTTTTGTTTTATCCTTTTTTAGATAGACCACAAAATTATGAAGGCGGTTGCATATTGTTTAATCACTTATAAATTTTGTACGTAAAAATGATATGTAAATTGCCACTACTAATACCATTACTGCCGAAAGGCCGAATGTAACACCTGCCCTAAATTGAAACCAAATAAAACCAGCCAAAGAACTCGCCAGCATGGTACAAATACTTTGAAAAGCTGAATAGGTTCCAATGGCTGTTGCACTATCTTCCTTGGATGAGATATTCGTTATCCATGCTTTGGAAATACCTTCTGTAGCAGCGGCATATAGCCCATAAAAAAAGAACAGGATATAAAAATGATAAGATTGATTTGCAAAAACCATCCCTCCATACACCAATGAAAAAATGATTAGCCCAACAATGAAAATTTTCTTCAGCCCAATTTTATCCGCTAATATGCCAATTGGAAAAGCGAAGATTGCATATACCAGGTTATAGAAAATATAGATTACTATTACATTGCTGTCATTTATGCCTGCTTGTTTTACTTTTAATAAAAGAAATACATCAGAACTGTTGAATAAGGTAAATACCAATAAGCCAATAACTAATTTTCTGTATAAGGAAGGGCTTTTTTTCCAATAACCTAAAAATGAAAAGAAACCGTTTTTAGTTTCAAGTGGTTTTTGAATTACATTTTTGTCCTTCAGTAAAAAAGAACAAGCAACTGCTAATAAGCCAGGAGCAAATGCTATTAAGAAAAGCATTTTGTAATCCTGAGGATGCCCTCGTAAATACAATAAAGCAAGCAAAGGTCCAAGCACCGCTCCTAAGGTATCCATTGAACGATGAAAGCCAAATACTTTTCCTTTTGTTTGAGGAATGGTTTCATCAGAAAGTACAGCATCTCTTGCACCTGTTCTTAAACCCTTACCAAATCTGTCAATTGTTCTAACGAAAAATATCCATAGTGGAGTAATAAACAGCGCCATTAAGGGTTTGGATAGGGCACTTAAAGCATATCCCCATTGTACAAATGGCATCCGCTTTCCGGTATTGTCTGATAACTTTCCAAAATACCCTTTACTTAAACCTGCAGTTGCTTCTGCCACACCTTCCAGTACTCCAATTAATACAATAGAAAAGCCCATGCTTTTTAGGTATAAAGGCATGATAGGATATAGCATTTCGCTGGCCGTATCTGTAAAGAGGCTTACCAATGATAAAATCCAAACGGTTCGGGTGATTGCTTTCATTGTAATAAATTCACTTTGAAATTTTCATTAAAGATAAATCCATCTGTTGGTGTATAAACTTCCCGAAATTTATGGTTTTGAACCGTGCCTGGATTCATATTTAAAAAAGAGTTTTTGAAAGTCGCACAGTTTTTAGGCCAATTAAAAATTGTGTAAGATGTTGTAAAAATTATGAAAGATTGTATAACACTTGCCATGTAATTGAAAATCATCTTTGTGAAATATATTTTCACATTTTAAAAATAACAAAATGCCGGACACAAAAAAAACACAGCAGCACAGCGATAACAAAAGTGCTAAAAGTTCAAAAGAAGAAATGCCTAAAGGGAGTTCTTCTAAATCAATGAGCAATAATTCAGATAGTAAAGACGGTGCAAAAGCTGATAAGAAACATTCTTCCAGCCATTCAAAGTAAGCTCAAACATTTTGCAGGCTTGCAATAAATACTGTATAAATCAGGTTTAATTGCAAGCCTTTTTCTGTTCACTAATAAATTATTGTTCTGTAAACAGTGCCAAAATAATTTACTAACAAAATTTATATTATCATGAATGAAAAAAATAAAATTTCGCGGAGAAAAGTTATTAGGGGATTGGGATTAGGCCTGGCTGCATTTACAGCTTCACCAATTTTTGCTTCACCTGAAATGTTGAATATGGAAAAACTATCAGAAGATTTAAAAGATCCAACTACAAAATTTCCGAAGCCACCTTTTAAAGGGCAATCTCAGCCTTGGCCAGGACTTGTAAGTAAAATGGATCCCAGACCTGACCATGGAGAGAAAAGTTACAAAGGTTCTGGCAGGTTAACAGGCCGTAAAGCTTTGATTACTGGTGGCGATTCAGGAATGGGACGTGCCGCTGCCATTGCTTATGCCAGAGAAGGAGCAGATGTAGCCATCAATTATTATCCTACGGAAGAGGAGGATGCGCTGGAAGTAATAGCATTAATAAAAGCCGCAGGCCGTAAAGCGATTGCCTTACCCGGCGATATTAGGGATGAAAAATTTTGTATTAAATTGGTAGCCGATGCCGTTAAAGGATTGGGCGGCATCGACATATTGGTAAACAATGCAGGACGGCAACAAGCCAAGGCATCCATATTGAATATATCTACAGAAGAGTTTGACTGGACTATGAAGACAAATGTTTATGCGCTATTTTGGATCACAAAAGCAGTACTTCCGCACTTACTGCCGGGGTCAGCAATTATTGTTACCACATCTGTGCAGGCTACAGACCCTTCCGCTGATTTATTTGACTATGCACAAACAAAGGCGGCCAACACCAGCTATGTAAGATCGCTTGCAAAACAATTAGGCCCTAAAGGCATACGTGTTAATGGTGTGGCGCCAGGGCCAATATGGACTCCCTTGCAGGTAAGTGGCGGAGCCACACAAGAAAAACTAAAAATGTTTGGTGCAGACGCTCCGTTGGGAAGACCAGGCCAGCCGGCAGAATTAGCAGCGATTTATGTTCTCCTTGCAGATGATAGTGGAAGCTATGCTAACGGGCAAGTGTATGGTGCTGCAGGTGGAGGGGGACAACCTTAATTGTAATGCTATCTACAAAGTTGACACAGTGTTAAATTAATAATTTTTTATAAAAGATTTACTGCCATTTGCCTCGCAATCATCCCTGAAAGATAAGCTGGCACGTTAGTTATGCAGGCAATAAACTCCTTCTTCAGAAATAACGTCATAAAAAAATAAAAAACAACTATTATGAAAGCAGCAGTTATTCATGCACCTGGTGTGGTTACTTACGACACCGTTGCAGACCCATCTATTGAAAACGGAAGGGATATTATTTTAAAAGTTACCTCTACTGCAATTTGTGGTTCTGATCTTCACATTTATTCTGGTGGGTTTCCTCAACCAAGGCCAATGGTTTTGGGACATGAATTTATGGGAATAGTGGAAGAAACAGGGAGGGAGATTACAAACCTAAAAAGGGGGGACAGGGTTGTTGTACCTTTTCCCATAGCCTGCGGTACTTGTTTTTTTTGTAATCATCAATTACCCGGACATTGTGAAAACAGTAACCCTGAAAAGTATGGCCCCGAGGGAGGCCTGCTGAGTGAAAAGGGAGGTGCTTTATTTGGCTACACTGATTTATATGGAGGGTATGATGGAGGGCAAGCTGAATATGTAAGAGTACCCTATGCTGATTTTGGACCGAGAAAAGTACCTGAAAATTTAACTGATGAACAAGTATTATTTCTTACCGATATTTTTCCGACAGGTTATACAGGAATAGATTGGGGCGAAGTAAAAGGTGGTGAAACTGTAGCAATTTTTGGCAGTGGCCCGGTGGGTTTAATGGCAGCAAAAAGCGCATGGCTACGAGGTGCTGCCAAGGTTATTATTATTGATACGCTTCAATATAGATTGGATAAAGCAAAAGAAACTGCAGATTGCGAAACAATATTATGGGATGGTGATGCAAAAGAAGTAGTAGAACAAATACGCTCTATGACCGAAGGACGTGGTGCTGATGTATGTGTAGAAGCCGTCGGATTTGAACCGGATCGGAATTTTATGGATAGAGCAAAAGCAGTTCTTAATTTAGAAAAGGGATCACCAAAAGTGCTGGAAGCTTGTATGAGTGCAGTTCGCCGGGGTGGTATTGTATCCGTATTGGGTATATACCCTACCACCTATGATAATTTTCCGGTGGGTCAATTTTTTGATAAAGGAATTATTTTAAAGGGTGGGCAGGCTCCGGCACATAAACATATTGATATCTTATTAAAATATGTAGTAGAAGGTAAAGTAAAATTGGATGATATTATTACTCACCGTTTGCCACTTTCAGAAATTTCGCATGGTTATGAAATTTTTAAAAACAAAGAAGATAATTGTGTAAAAGTAGTTCTTGACCCGTGGAAGTGATACTATTAAAAACAATACCTTGCAATTCCTTTTTTAGATACATGTTTTTGGAATAGCCACTTTTAAAGTAAACGAAGTACTTACAACCTCACATAACATAGCTTTAATACTTTGGATTTATTATTATGGAAAAACCTACGGAGGGAATTTTAAGAATTGGTACAAGCAATATAGTTGTGCCCGGTAATAAATCTACCTTTCCAAAACAATTTAAGGATAAAACAAGGCTTAATTATTATAGCAGTTTATTTAATTCAGTAGAAATTAATAGTACTTTTTATAAAGTGCCCATGTGTTTTACTTTTAAGAAATGGGCTGAGGATGTGCCAGCTGCTTTTCAGTTTAGCATAAAATTTTTGAAAGCTATTACCCATGTGAAAGATCTTGAATTTAGCTCAGCGGATATTGACCTGTTTTTAAAAAGGGTTACTTGCATAGGAAGTAAAAAGGGGTGTTTACTATTACAGTTTCCGGGAAAAATAACATTGAAATATTTTAATAAGGCAGAAGAAATCCTGCAGGCAATAAAAGAGTCAGCATATTCCAACGAGTGGGAAATGGCTGTTGAATTTAGAAGTTCTACATGGTATGTTGGCGAAACATTTGAGTTGCTGGATGAGCATAAAGCTTCACTGGTGATTCACGATTTTCCAAAGGGAAGAAATGAACACGCAAATAAGAAAGCCAAAGTAATATATGTAAGATTACATGGGCCTGAGGGTAATTACCGGGGGAGTTATAGCCAGGAATTTTTAGGCAAATTGAGTGAAAATATAAAAGTATGGAGGAAAGATGGGAAGAGCGTTTATGTATATTTTAATAACACAATCGGCGATGCATTTGAGAATGCCATGCGATTAAAAAAACTTAGCAAGTCCTAAAAATTGCATATTTTATTTAATTAATCAGGTCCCTGAAAGTGATATTTAGTCAGTGGCAATGTAAATAAAAATACCTCTTCATTTATCATTAGAAAAATGATTAAAAGCTTAAAAAAGCGGTGGTTTGTGAAAACTAATTTGATGCACCCATGCCAAAGGTGGATACTATAATAAAAAAAACTTCTCTTGAAAAAGCTGAAAAACTTATAATTAAATAAATGCCTGAAGGCCCCTCCATAGTATTATTAAAAGAAGAAGTCGATCAGTTTACTGGTAAGCAGGTTATTGCAGTTTGTGGTAACAGCAAGATTGATCAAAGCCGGTTGCTTAATAAAAAAGTTATTGCTTTCAATAGTTGGGGCAAGCATTTTTTGATATGCTTTAAAGGTTTCGCTTTGCGAATTCATTTTTTAATGTTCGGCAGTTATCGCATCAATGAAAAAAAAGATTCACCCATTCGCCTGGGTCTTACATTCAAAAAAGGGGAAATAAATTTTTATGCCTGCGCCATAAAATATCTGGAAGGTGATGTAAGTACCCACTACGATTTTAGTAGTGATGTAATGAATGATGAATGGAATCCAAAAAATGCCAAAGCAAAATTAAAAGCAATCCCGGAAACACTTATTTGTGATGCACTTTTAGAGCAGGATATTTTTTCGGGAGTAGGTAACATCATTAAAAATGAAGTGCTTTATCGTGTTAGAGTACATCCTGAATCGAAGGTTGGCAAAATTCCAGCACCAAAAATAAAAAAGCTCCTTGATGAAACCAGAATTTACAGTTTTCAATTTCTGGATTGGAAAAGAAATTATGAATTAAAAAAACATTGGCTTGCCCATACTAAGAAAACTTGTTTACGTTGTAATAATAGCCTTATAAAAAAATATACTGGAGTGAAAAAGCGCAGAAGTTTTATTTGTGAAAATTGTCAACAGTTATATTAATGAAAATATCATTTCACTCTAAAATTGATGGCTCGGGTTATTACAACTACCTGTAGAAAATATTTTCTTCTTCAAAATTACCTCAAAGCAAAGAGTTTAGTTTTTTTGTAAACATTTTACTATTGAATTTATTCAACACTCTATAAATTTCCTGCTGTACAAATTTGCCTGAACGGTTTAAAAATGAGCCCAAGATGGTGTAAGAAGTTGTAAGCATTTTGAAAGATCATATAACACCTGCTCTCTCTTTAAAAATCATCTTTGTGAAAATATATTTCATGTAAAACGATTCAATACCAGGCTAAAAAATACAGGTATAGCAATAGTATAAGCGATAGGTTGAAAAGAAAATAGTCTACAGGAAATTTTCTAATAGAAAAAATAACAGCATGGTTATCACGACTAATGAACGAATGAAATATAAATTTTAAAAAATTCTTCTAATCATAATTCTTCAACATTAAAAAAAAAACAATGGCAAACGCAACAAAAAAAGCACCTAGTAAATCTCCTCAAGCTAAGACGGCGAAAGGGGCAAATGATTCTATGCTGCAGGAATTTTTTGCAGATTCAATTAAAGATATTTATTATGCTGAAAAGCATATTATAAAAACCTTGCCCAAAATGGCGAAGGCAGCTACTTCACCCGAATTGAAGCAGGCTTTTCAGGAACACCTGGAGGTAAGTAAAACGCATGTTACCCGGCTGGAAAAAGTTTTTGAATTATTAGGCCAAAAACCTCAGGCAAAAAAATGTGAAGCCATAGAAGGCATTACAAAAGAAGGAGAAGGTATTATTGAAGATACTGAACAAGGTACTGCTACCAGGGATGTAGGGCTAATTATGGCCGCTCAAAAAGTGGAACACTATGAAATATCTACTTATGGTGGATTGTCACAACTGGCTACTACTTTAGGCTTTGATGATGCAGCAGAACTTTTAACCGCCACATTGGAGGAAGAAAAAGAAGCTGATATGATGCTTACCGGTATTGCGGAAAATGATGTGAACTATAGCGCAGCCGAAGAAGGCGGTGAAGACAATTAGTAATAAATAGTTTTAATTATTCATCTTGAAAGTTTGACTCCTCAAAATCATTGAGCAAGCATTATAATAAAGGTGCTGTGTAATGATAGAATTATGCAGCATCTTCCTTTTATAAAAGATAAAAGGAGAGTAATCATTTTTAAATATTTAATTGTAAACTATGATGATTGAAAATAAGACAACCATGCAGCTTATTTGTTTTTCTCATTTGCCGTGGAAATTTGTTTACCAGCGTCCGCAGCATTTATTAAGCCGTTTTACAAAAAAGTATGCTGTTTATTATGTGGAGGAATGTATATACAGTTCCGAAGAAGATGGCTATTCAATAAATGTTACCATTGAAAATGTTATGGTCATTGTGCCACATTTAAATAATAGTTTAACCAGGAAAGATGAAAAACAGCGATTGGAGAATATTTTAAAAAATATTTTTATAGAGCATTCAATTCGCTCTTATATTTTTTGGTATTACACTCCAATGGCACTGGCCTACACTGCTAATTTTAACCCACAGGTAACCATATATGATTGTATGGACGAGTTAAGTGCATTTAAATTTGCTCCGCCTGCGTTAAAGTTATTTGAACAGCAATTATTTAAAAAAGCTGATATTGTTTTTACTGGTGGCAACACTCTTTATGAAGCAAAAAAAGCACAGCATCATAATATTTATTCCTTCCCAAGTAGCATTGATAAAGCACATTTTAAAACAGCAAGAAAGCATATTGAACAAAGTGCAGACCAGCAAAATATACCTCATCCCCGGTTAGGATTTTATGGTGTGATAGATGAACGGTTTGATATTAAATTAATAAAACAAGCTGCTGATGCAAAACCAGAATGGCATTTTATTTTAGTGGGGCCAGTTATAAAAATTGATGCTGACACTTTACCTAAAAATAAAAATATACATTACCTGGGTGCCAAAACTTACGAAGAATTACCGGCCTATTTAAGTGGTTGGGATATTGCACTAATCCCATTTGCTATCAATGATTCTACCCGTTACATTAGCCCCACCAAAACACCGGAATACCTTGCTGGTGGTAAACCGGTAATCTCTACTCCAATAACAGATGTAGTAATTCCTTACCATCAATTAGGGTTGGTTCATATTGTAAATAATGGAGAAGAATTGGTGGAGAAAGCAACAGCAGAATTAAGTTTGGCTGATAATAGTGAATGGATAACAAAAGTAGATAATTATCTCAGCACTATATCATGGGATGCCACCTGGGCAAGTATGGATGAATTGATACACTACGAAATTGAAAAGAATCTACATTTATTAACCGACAAAATCAAGGAATATGTACGACTATTTGATAGTGGGGGCAGGGCTGGCCGGGTCAGTATTGGCAGAACGGTTGGCATCAAAAGCCAATAAGAAAATTTTATTACTGGATAAGAGAAATCATATAGGTGGAAACACGTTTGATTATTATAATAATGATGGTATCCTGGTTCATAAATACGGGCCTCATATTTTTCATACCAACAGCAAAGAAGTTTTTGATTACCTAGGCAATTTTACAGAATGGCGGGCTTATGAACATCATGTATTGGCCAGTGTTGATGGGCAATTGGTACCCGTTCCTATTAATCAAAATACCATCAATACATTGTATGGATTAAACCTGTCCTCACAGCAGGTTCAGGATTTTTTCAATTCTAAAGCAGAAAAAAAAGACCAGGTACTCACTTCCGAAGATGTAGTGGTAAATGCAGTAGGCAGGGAATTGTACGAAAAATTTTTTAAACAGTATACCATTAAACAATGGGCACTTGACCCATCGGAACTGGATGCTTCGGTAACCGCAAGGGTACCAACAAGAACAAATAAGGATAACCGCTATTTTACTGATACTTACCAGGCAATGCCTTTGCATGGCTACACCAATATGTTTCACCGCATCCTTAATCATCCCAATATAAATATAATGCTTAACACAGATTATAAAGACGTGATAGATGCTGTTACTTACAAAAGCTTAATTTATACAGGGCCTATTGATGCGTATTTTGATTATTGTTTTGGTAAGCTTCCATATCGCTCTATCAGTTTTAAAAGCCAAACTATTGACAGTGAAAATTATCAGCCTGTCGGCACAGTTAATTATCCCATGAGCCAGGCATATACCCGTATCACGGAGTTTAAACATCTTACCGGGCAAAAGCATGATAAAACATCCATTGTATTTGAATATCCTACAGCAGAAGGTGACCCCTATTACCCAATACCCAGAAAAGAAAATATGGAGATATACAACCAATATAAAACATTGGCTGCATCGGAACCAAATACTTTTTTTACAGGACGCCTGGCTACTTACAAATATTACAATATGGACCAGGTGGTAGCACAGTCTCTTACACTGTTTAAAAAAATAATGCAGGCACAATTACATTTGTATAATAATGAAATGGTGCACTCATCAAATGGAATTAAAATAAGTTAGGATAAATAATAAAATGAGTGATTCAAACCCTTTCAAATCTTTTTGGATGGCTGGCTACGAATGTGCCGACCAATTAAATGCTTTTGGCGTAAGGGTTGACCTTATCAACACTACAGGCCATTTGCAATTAATTGATACCGATTATAAAAACCTTACTCCATTTAATATTTGCACCGTACGGGAAGGCATCAGATGGAGTAATGTGGAAACAAAGCCATATCAGTATGACTGGACTTCGGTTGGTATTATGATACATGCTGGCAAAGCAAATAACATACAGCAAGTTTGGGATTTATGTCACTTTGGATACCCCGATGATTTAACGCCTTTACATCCCCAATTCCCTGACAGGTTTGTAGCCCTCTGTACAGCATTTGTACAATTTTTCAGAAGTATAGATGCTGTGTCAACTTTAATAATTACGCCTATAAATGAAGTAAGTTTTTTATCATGGTTGGGAGGCGAGGTAAAAGGCACCTCGCCTTATTGTACACACCAGGGTTGGGAAATTAAGTATAATTTAATGAAGGCGTACATTAAAGGAATTGAAGCCTTAAAAACCGCTGACCCTGGCGTGCGAATTTTAACTACAGAGCCATTGGTAAATATTGTTCCGCATCTCAATGCAACAAAAGAGGAAATTGAAATTAGTATAGCACTTCATGAGGCACAGTTTCAGGTTACAGAAATTTTATGTGGTAAGCTGTGCCCTGAATTGGGAGGAAAGCCAGAATACCTGGATATACTTGGATACAATTATTATTATAACAATCAATGGACACCTGCTCCACATGAATTTTTAGACTGGAAGATTGGCGAATTAAACCATAGGTTTATTCCTTTACATCAATTGCTTATTACTGCTTATAAAAAATACAATTGCCCTTTTGTAATTACGGAAACAAGCCATCCCAAAGAAGACAGGCCATTATGGATCAAAATGATAGAAACAGAGTCGCAAAAGATTATACAAGCGGGGCTCCCTTTTTGGGGTATATGCTGGTATCCGATAGTTAACCGGCCCGATTGGGATTATTTGGATGACTGGCATTTTGCAGGAATTTGGGATGATGTTTTTGATAAAGATTTACCAGAAAGAATGTTACATATACCAACTGCGGGAGCATTATTATTAGCGCAAATCAACTTAAATAAATAATCATAAAATATCAAAATGCCCGGAAGTAAATTTATGTTCGCCACTGGTATTGAAAATAGTTACCCCAATATTTTATTGCCAAATGGAAACATAAAACGGGTAGATGAAATGGAAAAAACGGGCCACTATATCCATTGGGAAAAAGATTTTGATTTAGTAAAAGAAATGGGCATTGAATTTTTACGCTACGGCCCTCCCTATTATAAAACGCATGTTGCTCCTGGTAAATACGATTGGTCTTTTACTGATGCCACTTTTAACCGGTTGAAAGAATTAAGTATTACCCCCCTGGTTGACCTTTGTCATTTTGGAATACCTGACTGGTTGGGCAACTTTCAAAATCCTGAGTTTCCTTATTATTTTGCTGAATATGCAACAGCATTTGCCAGCAGGTTTCCTAATCTCCAGTTTTATACACCCATCAATGAAATATTTATAGCGGCAATGTTTTCTGCACAATATGGTTGGTGGAACGAACGGCTGAGTTCTGACAAGGCTTTTGTAAACGCATTAAAAAATCTATCAAAGGCAAACGTGATGGCCATGCAGGCCATTTTAAAAATACATCCGGAAGCAACTTTTATACAAAGTGAATCCACAGAATATTTTCATGCAACAGAACCACAGGCATTGCCGCTTGCCCGGTTTCTAAATCAAAAACGATTTCTTTCGCTTGACCTTACTTATGGCTTTCCCATAAATGTTACTATGTATGAATACCTGTTGCAAAATGGTATGACAAAAAAGGAATACACCTGGTTTACGCAAAACCAGGTAAAGGCACGTTGTATAATGGGTAATGATTATTATGTTACCAATGAGCACCTTGTTCATCCGGATGGATCTACCCAGGCCTCTGGCGAAATATTCGGGTATTATATATTAACTAATCAGTATTACAACCGGTATAAACTACCTATTATGCATACTGAAACAAATATTAGAATGCCCGCTTGCAAAGAATGGTTATTAAAACAATGGGCAAACCTGCACCGGTTAAAACAGGATGGGGTACCCATTACAGGGTTTACATGGTATAGTTTATTGCACCAGGTTGATTGGGATTCTGCGTTAAGAAATGATGCAGGCAAAATTAATGAATTGGGACTGTATGACCTTAACCGGAACATAATGCCAGTAGGAATTGCTTATAAACATTTAATACAGGAATGGAAAGATATTTTATTGGAAGAAAGCTATGGGCTTTTATTTCAGCATCATTAATTACCTGGCATAAATGATATCTTCATTTATAACATTCGCAGTATAAAGCGAAAAAAGTTCGTGAGCATTAATGCGATCTGAGCATTCCTTATCTATATTATTTGTTGAGGGCATTTCTTTAAAAGGTTGTATAAAGAGCTTTAAAGCAGCATTAATTTCTACAGTTTTTCTTAATACTTTTCTTTTCAATTTTTTCTGTAAATGATTCATATTTATGCGTTTTAATTCAGATAAAAAAAGCATTTGCTCCAATGCCTTAATGTGTTAACCTTTCCAGGCAAAATTGAGTAAAGTTCGTATAAAGCCTCTTATACAATTTTACTTTTGACTTATAAGATTATGCAATAAAATACACACTAATTACTACAGGTGGATAAGGCAAGGTAAATCTTGTAAGCTTTTTTTAAGATTATATAACAATTGCTACAGTTGATAAATTCAACTTTACATTTCATTTATTATCAAACTTTTAAAAATTTAAAAATGCAAAACAACTCACACCTGGCCTGGCAGCCTGAAGAAAAAAGCAACTCCCAAATGCCTGCAGAAGAACAACAAACCGAGAAAATACAAGATAGTATAACTCCAGAAAACGAAGACTCCTTGATGGAAGATGATGATGAAGAGGAGGAGGAGGAGGGAAAAGATACTGCACAAGATGAGGAGGTAGAAGATGGAGTTGAAAATCCGGAAGATTTTAGTGATGAAGATTTACCGGAGACTGATGAAAATGAGGAAGTAGAAGAAAATTAAGGGTTTTTAAAAAAAGGCATTTAAAGGACGGACTGTAGAAATAAATCCACTGAATGAGTATAAAAAAGAAATTTAAATGGTCTTTCTGGTTACAGGCGGTTTGTTTTGGTTAAAGTGGAGTATTTTTACTCCACTTTTTTTTTGCAAATTTCTATCATTAACAAATTAAAGCACATCAATAGCAAAATTTAGCTACGTCACATTTTTAAATATAAAAAAAGCATTAATTTAAACTAAAGTGCAGAAAAAATTGTTTTTTGATGATAGCAATATTTTATATCCTTAACAGAAGTCAAAAGCAGTTGAACAGTTTATCCCGTTTTTATATTTTGGCTTTAAATTAGTATAATAAAGTATAAACCTGCACTATAATGATTTACTACTTAAAATATAATATCAACGAAATCTGCAAGCAACTGGTGCACGAGCAGTTGAAAGATTCAGGCTTAAAATATAATTTACTAAACACAAATGAATTAGACGTCCTTGAAGTAGTATCTGATGAATCACTTGATAAACTTAATATTATTTTAAGTGATGCAGGTATTCAAATTGTGGTTACACAAAAAATAGCACTGGTTCAAAAAATTAAAGAGGCAATAACAGAACTTGTAAGCATGGAAGATAAGTTGATACTTTCTAAAACATCTTATCACTTAGCTAAAACACTAAATTATAGTTACAGGTATTTGGCAGGAATTTTTTCGGAGGTGACTTATACCACAATAGAAAATTATATAATCCTGCAAAAAATTGAAAAAGCTAAAGAAATGATAGCCAGCGGTGAATATACATTTACTGATATAGCCTGGAAATTAAATTACAGCAGCGTAGCGCATTTTAGCATGCAGTTTAAAAATACTACCGGCCTTACTCCGTCCTTATTTAAAAGGATCATTAATCAAAAGCGTAATGTTGCACTTACGCAAGCAAATTTGTAGTGCAACAGGCTTATTGATTAACCCCCAATAGAAATTATGAAAAACGAGACAGTACATATATTGCTGGCAGACGATGATAAGGATGATCGTAATGACTTTATAGAAGCTTTTGAAAGCTTAAAAATAATTACAAAGGTACATACAGTAAAAAATGGTATAGAGTTAATGACCTATCTCACTGACCAATCTGTCAAACTTCCACACTTACTTTTTCTTGATTTAAATATGCCAAAAAAATCAGGGCTTGAGTGTTTAATTGAAATAAAACAAATTAATAGATTAAAAAATTTAACTATTGTTATTTACTCCACATCTTCCTCTGAAAAAGATATGGAAGATACTTTTATACATGGTGCAAATGTTTACATTAAAAAGCCGGCGCATCTAACAATGTTAAAGAAAACATTATTACACGTCCTTACTATTAATTGGCAATACCATACCTCTGGATTAAACAGGGATAATTTTTTACTCCACCTTTAATTGTAAATGCTGAAGTTGTCATTATTGAAACGCTTTCTTTAATTGGGCAGCCGCCAGGTTTTGAGCATCTTTTGCTTCTGGTATTATAGCTGCCATCCCGAAAAATTCATGCGTAACACCAATATACAATTTGTATAAAGTATTTACTCCTGCAGCTTGTAATTTATCGCTTAACGTTTTTCCCTCAGTTTGTAAAGGATCCAGTTCAGCCGCTATGATAGTTGTTTTGGGCAGTCCTGTAAGATTGGCATTTACCAAGGAAATTAAAGGGTTAGCAGATTCTACAGGCGTATTTAAATAATGCCCTAAAAACCAGGGTAAATCCGGGGTTGATAATGGTTTGGCAGTAGTATATAAAAGTTTTGAAGGAGTTGCAGGATCGTCACTTGCCACCGGATAAACCACCAATTGATGAATAGGTTTATGCACACCACTGTCTCTGGCCATTATGCTAACAGTTACTGCTAAATTTCCTCCGGCACTTTCCCCGGCTACTGCAATCTTTGTGGTATCCCCTTTTATACTGCTTGCATTATTAAGTGTCCATTTATAGGCTTCAAATGCATCATTGTGTGCTGTAGGAAATTTAAATTCGGGCCCTTTGCGATATTCTACTGCAACCAATACAGCGCCTGTTTTTTCAGCAAGTGCTTGGGCAGAAGAATTATAAGTATCTATTGTGGCAATTACCCATCCACCGCCATGGTAATAAACAATAACAGGATAAATAGGCTTACCTGTTTTTGGCGTATAAATACGAAGGTGAATAGTACCTCCCGTAACTGGAATTTCCCTTCCAACGGTATCAACATTTACTGGCAATGCGGCAATATTAAAATTGTGCATAACCCTCATGGCAGCATCTGCAGCACTTGGTTGTAACCTTGCCTGTTCGGGGGTTAATAAATGAAGCGGTAATGGTGCAATAGTATCAAGGGTTTCAATTACTGTTTGCATCTGGGGCGTAATTGATAATCCCCAGGCAGGCTTTTTACCTTTTGGTTTAATGCTATTGTAAACGTCGTTATTATTGTTAGTATCTTTTGTGCAGGCAATTAAAGTTAGTATGGCTAAACAAAATACACCTGTGAAGAAATTTAATCCGGTTGGTATATTTTTAAATAATTTAATAATTTTTTCCATTTTAAATATTTTGCTTTATTAAAAATTTTGTTGCTTAAAATAATGATGTTAATTAAGATGAAATTTACTGTAGGTTAAAATATGCTTAGGGGAAATATATTATAGTTGCCATAATGAAATAGTACCTGTCTATTCAAAAAATTAATCCCCTTCTTTTAAAATATATTATAGCCAAATAAAAAATAAGGCGCCTGTAAAATAAATCTTTCTTCATCCCAGCCGTTTTAAATAAGTTGCATTAAAGGTTTTATTTCAATTTTATTATTTTTTCTTGATGATTTTCGTATCAGTTTAAATTCGTCTCTTATATTTAATAGTGCCTGGTGGCGACTAATATTATTATCTATACAGTAATTTGCTACACTATTTTGCTGAACCAATAGCTGGTGTATTAAAGGTGTATTTTCAAATAGCTTTATCTTAAAATTGCACCTTGTTTTGCCTCGGCTTAATTCGTCTTGTGCTGTTTCTATTATTAATTTAATCAGTATAATAGATAAAGGTTTGTTGTTATCAAAACTCAAATTTTGCTTTTCTATTTTTTTAAAAGTTAATACAAGTATTTCTTCTGCTTTCTTAGTAGCGGGACACAATTGTAAGGCAATACCATAAAGCATGGGGCTATACCTATCGTATATATTTTCAAAATCAGTTTTCATAGTATTCTTTTAATGGAAAAAAAATAAAGCATAGCATATTTTTTTTGCTCCATTTTTTATTGTGCAGGGATAATATCTTCACACTAACATATCCTGAAAATTACCAGTTGTTGTGTTATCCCCAGTATTAGTTTCACCTAATCAAATTATCTCCCTTAATAATTTCCGTTTACATATATTGCTGGTTATTACAAGTTCACCAACAAATCTTTCAAATCTCTTCTCCGGTTTCATTGATACGGTTGATATTATACCTTTCGTAATCATTTTGTCTTAAAGAAATCACTACATCAATTGTTTTTCGTTTTTCATTAATATTTCACAGTAATTATTGATTTGTTTAAACTTTAATGCCTCCTTCTTTACCAATGTCTAATGTTGTTCCTGTAGCTACTGATGCAACCATCTTTAAAAAGTTTATCATTTTATTACCAGCTGTATCCCAATAGTAAGCACTTTTAGTATTCACTTTTAAGATCGATATAGCGGGGTCATCTTTACCTTCCTTGAACCATGTTTTCAGTAACGGATTCCATAATTCTTCTATCTTGTTTTTATCGAAAATAATTTCGGCCTCGCCATTAACCACCAAATAACTACTCTTCCCAGGGTGTGCAAAAAGCAACTGTATATGGTTATCTACTTTTATTTCGCGGTTTTTATCACTATAAACTTCGCTAAAAAACCAAAGGTTCCCCTCTTCATCTACTTTTTGTGCACCCATAGGCCTGCTGGTAGCACCATCACCTGTTTTAAGATTTGTACAGAAAAGACAAATATTTATCTCGTCCACCAAATGCTTCAGTTTTTCCACACCTTCTTTACTGTGCAAATTTGTAATCGTTTCCATAGCTCATTTGAATTTTCTTTCGTCAACCATTACATTTTTTTACATTCTTTCTGGCACATTTCTGAATGTTCAAGATGTGTTTTTAATTTAGGGATCATTGCCGTCGCCATTGATTTTATTTCTGCATCCTTGGTATCCATGGCAGTTTTTTCAAAAAGTTCAATGGCCTCTTTATGCCCCTTTACCATCATATCACTGTATGCTTTATCAAAATCTTTTCCGGATTCTTCACTCAGCATTTTATAATCATTTTTTGCCTTTTCACTTTCTGTGGCGGGTATTGTTGTCATTTTTGTTTTTGCAAGCGCTGTTAAACCCTCCATAGCTTGTGTGTGTTCCGTAGCCATCATTTTCCCCAATTCTTTTACATGTGCCATTGTGCCCTTTTGCTGTGCCAGTTTTCCCAGTTTTATTTCTTCCATATTTATCTCTGCTGCTTTCATCATAAATGCTGCATCCGCTCCGGCATTACTTTTATTATCGCTTCCAGTATTGGTTTTGGTATCGCCTCCCGTATTGGTTTTCATAGTATCGGTCATCCTGCCATTTTGCTCAGTTGCGTTTGTTGGCGTATTCATTGTATTATCTTTCACACTGGTACTGTCTTTGTTATTGTTATTTGCATCAGTGGAATTTCCATTGCCAGCGCAAGACCAGGTAGCTGTTACTACTCCTAGAATAACTGCAAACTGAACCAGTTTTTTGGATAATGTTTTTTTGCTTTTCATTATTATATTTTTTAAATTTTTATCATCAATTTTTACTACTGCTTACGTTACCCGAAAGAAATATTATTGTTGGGGACTTATGGTGGAATCCCGACGTGTTTTATTTTTATCCATTGGCATATTGTCCCTATGCTTTTTGTTTTTCGTGCCATTTTTTTGCATTCCATTCATGGTGTCTCTTGGCATATTATCCATAGGGGACATCGTGGTGTCCCGTTGCGTATTTTTTTTTGTATTCATGCTATCTTGCGGCATTGGTGTTTGCGCAAATGATGTTCCTAAACCTACAATAAGTGTAAAGAAGAAAAGACTTGATAATTTTTTCATTTTAAATTATTTTTTGTGTAAAATAGATATTGTAAAGGTTGACATTTATTGCGTAGCGAGTGTTATACAACTTTTCAAAATGCTTATATCATTAAACAATTTGCCATGGAAAGGTTTATAAAGGGAAATTTAATAAAGTGGGGGCATTGCCAATGAGAAGAACGAAAACATCTTTTATAAAAATGTAGATAGAAACTGAAAAGGGTGCACAAAAGTTACTGCATAGCAATTAAGTTTTTTATGCGCTTGAGACATAGCAATGATAAAAAAGAGCATAAGTTTTTAGTTTATGCTATTTAAATTTTAAAATCTTAAACCTTCTTTTTATATTTTAGTGCCAGTACTGTCAGCACAATATTTATAATAAAAGAAAATGAATTGGAGATAATAATTATCCAGTCGTTCTTCAATATGCCATAAGCTATCCAGCAACTTACTCCCAAAAATAAAACCAGCAACATATACAGTGAAATATTTTCAGCCTTTTTCTCCTTAATCAATTTAGAGAGTTGCGGTACCATCGACATAGCCGTACCAATACTTGCAATAATGCCGATAATGGTTACTATGTTCATGTATTTTAATTCAGGAATTACATAAATCAGGCCGGAACTTTTTCAGGTTTTTCCCTATCCCAAAACCGGTGCATGGCAATTGCTTTTGCAAACAGTGTACCTAATGTATTATAATCATTACTGATTACAATCCCCGTTGTTAAAGCAGCTTCCTCTGTAAATTCTTTAGGTAATTTTTTATAAAAATAAGTTTCTTCAATCACTTGCAGTGCATCTTCATCTGCGGCAATAGGTTTACAATGTTTAAATGCTTCGTTCAAAAAATGTACAGCATCAGGTTCGCCCGCAAGGGCTGCCACACTATTTATTCCACCGGGTACATACACTGCATCATACAAAACAGAAGCAGTAGTTAGAAAACTTTTGAGTATAGAAAATTCAACATCAGTGTCTGACATTATTGAACCCAATTTGGGTGCCACCAGTTCTACAACTGCACCCTCTGCTTCCAATATAGCTTTTACTGCTTCTAAAGATTTTTCATTGACACCCTCTGCCACAAGGAAAGCGATTTTTCTTGTCTTAATGGTATCCTTTACTGTATTCTCCATACTCAATGCAGATGAACTATCTAAAGAACTCTTTATGATTACAGGTTTATAATCTTCCAGGTTTGCATCAGCAGGAAAGCTGCCATTGATAGGGTTAATTTGTTTAGGGATGTTCAATCCTAAATATATAGCTACGGCTGCTGCCAATCCTTTATCAATGTAGGTAAGCATTTTTATCATCCTTTCCCTAATAGCAATTGTTTCCACCTTGCCTAATTCAAAACACAAGGCATCAGTTAAGTGATTTTTTTCAGCATTCGACTGGCTGTTAAAAAATAAGGTAGCCTGACTAAAATGGTCAAAGAAACTTTTGCTTCTGCCCCTTATTTTATTACTTTCAATCTTTTCCGGAAAACTGGTAAATCCACCCTCGGCTGCCTTCGCCTGAAACGGACAACCACCACCTAAAGTATTTGGTTCATAACTAACCCTTCCTGTATTAATGGTATGCCGCATGTGGCCGTCCCTTTGGTTGTTGTGTACAGGAACAATTGGACGGTTGATGGGCAATTCTTGAAAGTTATGTGTGCCCAATCTTGAAAGTTGCGTATCTGAATAAGAAAATAACCTTCCCTGTAACAATGGGTCATTGGTTATATCAACGCCGGAAATTAAATGGCCCGGATTGAATGCTACCTGTTCAGTTTCTGCAAAAAAATTATCAGGGTTTCTGTTCAAGGTCATTTTGCCTATTCGTTGTACGGGAATAATTTCTTCAGGAATTAATTTAGTAGGGTCGAGCAAATCAAATTCAAAATTATGTTCATCCGCTTCGGGAATTATCTGTACACCTAATTCCCATTCAGGAAAAGCACCAGTGTTAATAGCATCCCATAAATCTTGCCGGTGAAAATCAGAATTTTTTCCGGATATTTTTTGTGCCTCATCCCACGCAACTGAATGTACACCCAGCAAAGGTTTCCAGTGAAATTTTACAAAATGCGATTCTCCATTTTCATTTATCAGTCTAAATGTATGTACACCAAATCCTTCCATCATACGGAAACTTCTTGGGAGTGCCCTGTCACTCATCACCCACATAATCATGTGCATACTTTCGGGCATTAAAGAAATAAAATCCCAAAAGGTATCATGCGCCGATGCAGCCTGGGGTATTTCATTATGAGGCTCAGGTTTTACGGCATGTACCAGGTCAGGGAATTTAATAGCATCCTGAATAAAAAAGATAGGCATGTTGTTACCAACAATATCATAATTACCTTCAGATGTATAAAACTTAACCGAAAACCCTCTTACATCCCTTGCTAAATCTGTAGAACCACGAGAACCTGCAACGGTAGAGAAGCGAACGAATACTGGTGTTTGCACACCCACTTCATTAAATAATTTTGCCTTAGTGTATTGCCCAATGGATTCATATAATTCAAACACCCCATGTGCTGCAGATCCCCTGGCATGTACAATTCGCTCTGGTATTCTTTCATGATCAAAATGATGGATTTTTTCACGGAGAATAAAATCTTCAATTAAAGTTCCGCCTCTTTCTCCGGTCTTTAAAGAATTCTGGTTGTCATTTATTTTAAGTCCATGATTGGTGGTGAGAAATGTACCATCATCTGTTCTCTTATCCTTTTCTATATCCAGTTGTTTAAGGCTTTCCTCGTTGGGGGTTTTACTTATTTTTTTTTTCATAATTCTATATTTTTATAATAAATAATGTTACAGGTATTGATAACCAGTTGAGGAAATTTTTTTTTCAACAGCTAAGATAAAAAATAATCAAAAGAATTATTATTGTAACTATAATAAATTCCAAATAAAATTCCACCTTTAAAAACATCACCAATTGCCTGGCGCCAGAAATCGAAGTTTACAATAAAACGAGTGGCGTAAAAAATTTATAAAGCAACCCATTTTATTAAATAAAATTAATGACATGTACAAAATTGAGGGTTATGCCTATAATAAATGTTATACAATTTTCCGGTTTACTTATAAAATATAGCGATAACAAAATTTACAATAACTAATTTAATGGCAAACATCCACCTGCAAATGTTGTAAGTTTTTGTTGATATTATATAACAATCCCTGCTCGTGATTAGTGCAACTTTACTGGTAAGGATTATGTAGTACTAAACCATATTGAAAGGGAAGCCCGAAACTATTTTTCGGGTAAGAACAATTATTCAATTATGTGAGAAGGGCTATTTTCTAAACACCATTGGTTTTAAAATGGAAATATTAAATTATGAGCAGTGCATTTGTTAGAGAAAATGATGATAATGGGATGCTTAACCAGGTAACCCCAACAATAAATGGCTTAACCCATTATCTTAAACAACAAAATAATGGCAAACAGATTTTTGTAAAGAAGATTGTAAAAGATAAAAATGGATTGGAACAGTATTTTATGAGTGATGGTTTTGTTTATGTAATTACTAGTTCAAATAATTGGGAAATGATACTTTAAAAAATAAAATGTAACCATTAAAACTTCAGAAAGCCTGGCATTGTTAAAGGGTTGACAATGGAAATATTCCTCCCAATCATTAGAAGACCTTCAGTTCTGACTGAGCCAAATATTTATTATTGGATTAGGCATTTACTTCGCAAATGAATGCTATTGTGGCCTCGAACAAAAAGTGCTAGAAATTTTAAATGTAAGCCGTTAAGAAATCAAGGCTGTTTGAGCCAGCATAAATTTCAAAGTATTTTACTCTGGCGGCGAGTTCCTTGATTTTAGGCTTACATTTAAAATTTCAGCCTTTTTATTCGGAGCCTTGATTTTTTTTGTTTCTTTTTTTTAT
>JANYFT010000208.1 GCA_025359625.1 Ferruginibacter sp. | reverse complement strand
TCAGTAAAAATTGGTGATTATGATTGTTGGACAAAATACAGTGATCATGTTCCAGTGATGGTAACATTTAAGAACAGCGATTGAGCAATACCTGTTTTCGATTTTAAAAAAGCGGATAAAATCTCTCGGGTTTTCTTTGCTGACTTTGTAAGCAATTTCACTAAAGTTTATTGAAGATTGTTTGTATAAAACTTTTACTTAAAACAGTCTCATTCATCCAGCTAATGATGGGCAGTGTTGCCGAGGCTGATTTTACAGAGCGGTTAACTGTGCAGGCGTAACCGCTAAAATTTCTGCATAGAGAGAAACTTTTTGTTTTTCACACACCTGTATTAATAAAAGATTTTTGTTGATTGGCTATTTTATCCATCTTTATACATTAAACGACAATATTATTATGCCAACAAAAAAATCAGGAAATATATTTATTGCAATGGATCCTGTGCACAGGGTATTGATTAGTACTTTATTGGCAGTGGTTGTTTATTTATTTATCCGCAAAACAGGTTTTAATGTTATGATGACCGGCATGATATTGTGGGATGCTTTTGCGTTAGCCTATATCATAACCAGTTGGATCGTTTTCTTTACAAGCTCTACCAGCCACATAACAAAAAAGGCCAGGAAAGATGATGGGAGCAGGATTTTTGTTTTTCTAATAGTTGTGTTCGCTTCCTTTGCAAGTATGTTTACTGTGCTGATGCTCATCATTTCAAAAGATACTGCGGATATTGCTAAAGTTATTTATTTGCCCGTCATTATCTCTGGCATGTTGCTATCCTGGATATTGGTGCATACCACTTTTTGTTTTCACTACGCACACCTGTATTATGACAATGATAAAGGCACAGAAAATAATGCAGCAGGATTAACTTTTCCTGAAGAGCAGCATCCGGATTATCTCGACTTTGCTTATTTTTCTTTTGTTATCGGCATGACCTTCCAGGTATCTGATATTGAAATAACTTCCCGTACCATCCGGCGGCAGGCGTTGGTACACGGCTTACTTTCTTTTGCATTAAATACATTTGTTGTTGCCCTCACCATCAATTTAATTGCCGGCCTCAAGAGTTAACGATTGTTCAAATTTTTATTTTATGGAAGATAACCTGGCTAAAAGCTACACTTTAAAACTATCGCTCATGATATCAAAAGATCCCCTGCATGGCAAAACATTAGAAGCAATAGTAACAGCGCTGGTTGCTAATTTTGGCTGGGAAGAATTGGGGCAGCTGATCAGGATTAATTGTTTCAACACCAATCCGGGCATCAAATCAAGTTTAACATTTTTACGTAAAACACCCTGGGCCAGAAAAAAAGTGGAGGATTTATACATGAGGATGATCGATAGAAACAAAGATGAAAGGAAATGAAATATTTTTTGATTGAATACATATAAAAACTAACCTGCCCTACTATTGCTATAAAAGCTTTCGATTATAAATATCCATTTAATACTACATTATGCTATTATGCGTAAACTTTTTTGTGTTGCAAATAAATAATGCTACAAACCATTTTTAGAATTCATGCTCAACATATTTTATTGATAGTATCCTAATCAATGTTACCAAATTATAAACTTACCCAATAGGTTTTTACTAAAAAAAGTTTGGGCATCATGGAGCATTTATTTTAAAAGCCTTTGCTGCAAAGGGTTTTATAAGCTACCCACCGCATTTACGAACATGAAACTTGCCATAAGTTGGCTTGCAGCAGCAAAAATGTCAATATACATTTACACTATCAACATCATCCGTAAGGCTAAAAAAATAAAGCCTCACTACCGTCACCCAACCATTGCCTGCTCTACGAAAGTAATATTGTACTTACATATTTCCCACGATCGCTGTTAATGAAAATAAAATAACTTTTTATTATTTATTAAACTTTTAAAAAATTAATCATGAAAAATTCAAAAAACAATTTCCGCATTTTTTTTGTAGCTCTTGCAGTTTTATTTACTACCGCATCTACAGTTGCTGCACATGCAACAGCAAGTACAGGCAACGTTTCCGTTTCTGTAAAATGCGTTGGCACTGTTAACAACGCTCCTGTTTTTCAACTGTCTTTTACGAATGAAAGGGTAGAGAAATATATTATCACGATTACTGATTCCGATAACACCATTTATACCGAAACGATAAAAGGCAAAGGACTGGTTCGTAAATTTCAATTCGTAAACAACGGATCTGAAGAGGATGTATTACACGTTGAAATTAAAAATCTTTCAACCAACAAAGTCATTACTTATAAAATAAACCCGGCCACTAATGTTGAGGTTGAAACTGAGTTAGTAGCAAGTTTATAAATATTACTAATCTGTCAATCCGGTTATTTTAGCTTGATTGACAGATTCATTTTGCCTGATTACCATCACCCTTTTCAACGATATTTTTGTATGATTGATAATTGCAAGCTATTCTGCATCATCGCTGTGCAAGCGAACTAAATGTTTTCAAGTTGGTTGATGTATATTTCCGAATTTGTATAAAAAAATGCGAAGCAGGATGCTAAGTTATAAAACCATTGCATTCCCATTTCGCATTCTCTAAATCCAAATTAATTTACTTCAGTTTGCTCAACTGATCATTATAATATTTTACTGTACTAATTACCGAAGGCAGGTTGCTCGGCAAATCTTCTGCATCTCTTTCAATATAAATATGGCCTTTAAAATTCTGCCTTTTCAACTCAGCAAAAATTGCAGGAAAATCAACAACTCCAGTACCAACAGGAACATCTTTTAATGTAGGGTCATCAAATTTTGCAATGTCTTTTAAATGAATGCCAATAATATGACCGCTTAATTTTTTAATGCCTTCCAATGGATTGATACCGCTTTTAGGCCAGTGGCCTAAATCTGCACAGGCACCAAAATTCGGATGGCCTTTAATTGCCAGTAACACAGTATCAGGATTCCAGTAATGGCTCACTCCTTTCCAGTGCTCATGAATGGCCACCTTAACGCCATAAGCTCCGGCAAGACTATCAATACTATCCCACATATTCAATGGTGGCTCTGTGGTTACAAACTGTACCCCAAATTGTTTGGCAATATCAAATTGCTTTTTCCATGACAGCACGGTGGAATCTCCATTGATATAAATGGATTCCATCTTCAGGCCCTTGTTGCTGATCAATGCTTTTAATTTATCAATGCCGGCAAACGACAATTGGCCGACAAGTGTATCCTTTAATTCAGGGCCTGCTTTGTGAAAAGTATTGGGTTCAATATAAACAACACCTGCACTATCTACTTTATCTAATGACTCAGGAAAATTAACCGTGTGGAATGTCCATAAGGCGATACCAAATTTCCAGTCTTTCTTAGGGTCAACTGTTGAAGCTGTACTGTCGCTGGTTTCGGCGGTGGTTTTTGGTGTACCATTGTTACAGGCTGCAAAGAGAATGCTAAATACCAATAAAGGCAAGATAGTTTTTTTCATGTTTTATCGTTTGTTTTTTTGAGCCATAAAGTTCTGTATTTGTATTGAAATACCTGCATCTTTTCTAAGTGGTCACTTTTTTTTACTGTCTATATCACTTACTATTTACCACTGCAACAGCAAATGGTTTTAGCCTGATAACATTGCCATTCAATTGCAATGTTACCGGCGGATTTTCTCCAGTGCTAACATCCACGATACTTGCACTAATGCCGCTTGTTTCAGAAGGAAGCACAATCCCCACTTCCTTGTTTTGCTTGTTTATCAGTAAAATCTTTTTCCCTTTTTTTGTAATGAAGGCTTGTGTTGCAACAGCACCGCCATCAAATGAAGTGCTGACTAATTGATCGCCCGGACCAAAATTATCTTTTAATAATTTCAGCACCCAATACCTTGCGTTGGGCTGTCCGTTTTCCCAATTCATCATGCTTACGTCCGGAAACTGGGTGGGGTAACCCACCAACTGCGATTCCCCTGCTACATCAATTCCGATCTTTGTTAGTTCAAGAAAAATATATGCGTACATGGCGCCTGAGAGGTTCCAATAGTCGTTTGGTATCGGAGCCTGTTCAGAAGGGCTGCGCAGGATAGATCCAATTTCGTTGATGGTTGTAAAAGTGTTGGGAGCAAGTCTTTTTCGTATGCTTTCAATGTAGCGCACCTTATCCAAAAAGGCATCTGCTTTTTCAAAGAACGTATATTGATAAGTATCTACCGGCTGTGTTGACAAGGAAGGCGTGGAATAATGATGATAAGAAATCCCTTCCAGCGGAATACCAGGTTTATGATTTTTCGGATTCAGAAAATATTCAAAATATTCAGGCCCTCTCATGAACGCCACTGATATGCCAATGAACTTTGTTGCCGGAGAAATCTTTTTTATTTCACCGACAATAGCGTCATACATTTTTGTGTACATTTCCGGCGAAATATTATGCTCAAGATCAGGTTCATTCAATACTTCCCAATAAGGTATTTTATAAAAATGTCCGGATGGATGAAACACACCCAACTCGTCTTTAAAACCGCCCTTGGTATACCAGCTAAACAGCCTTGCATAATAGCCTGCCAGTTCTTTCATGGTAGTATCTCTCAACACTGTTCCCTGGTTGTATTCCCAGGTATTGTCATACGCATTTTCCGGATACTTTACTTCTGCATCCGTCTTCCATAACCAGGCTGGTGTGGTGCTGAAATTGATTACGACTGAATGTCCTTCGGTAGCTTCCATGATGGCCTGCATGGTGCTATCGGGGTAAGTAAAATCCCAAAAGGTTTTATTTTTTGTTGGTCGTTTCAATTCTGCCACCGCCATTTTTGGATAAGGAAACCAGGGCACATAACGTACATAATCTGCCCCTAAATTTTTTAATGCTTTGAATGTGTTTGCATGTATCACTGAACTGTTGCGGACCATTGGATTTTCTACCACCTGAAGCGTTGGAGTAGTTTTGGAAATACTTATTATTTTGTTCCAATTGATTGAAAGGGTATCAGGTTTGCTTTGCCCAAGTACGTTTTGCTGGCATACAAAAAACAGGCAGCTTAATATTAAAATTCTTATGATAGAAAATCTGGAATGGCTTCTCATTTTTATTTTATTTTTATGATTTATTTTTAACTCACCGGCAAAGCTGGAATGGGAAAAAATTAAATAGTATCGAATGAATGCTAATTAAAGCAGCAGTTTGCAGGTGCATGACAATCGTTTTATAAATGTACAATAACAATTTTAATAACCATCCTGTACCGAAATGATAAGTGCATTTTTTTGATATCATGTGTTCCTGCATCCACTATTCGGTAATGACCATCAACGGCTGATTAAAAACATTTATCTTGCAAATGACCAATCGTTTCTAACTATTATGACTTCTGAAAATATTTATAGTTTTATTTCCATTGATGAATATGCGGTAACGCCCAAGTATATGCAGCTTACCAACTCTATTATAAAGGCAATTGAAAAGGGAAAGCTCGGAAAAAATCACGTACTGCCCTCCATCAATGATCTTAGTTTTGAACTTGATATTTCACGTGATACTGCACAAAAAGCTTACAATTATTTGAAGAAACTGGGTATCATTGGTTCAGTTCCGGGGAAAGGATATTTTATAAGCAATACGGATATAAAGCAACCCATAAAAATATTTTTGTTGTTTAACAAATTGAGCACACATAAAAAGATAATGTACGATGCTTTTGTTGCCAGCATTGGTAAAGAAGCGGTGATTGATTTTTATATTTACAATAATGACTTTTCTTTATTCAGGAAACTGCTTATGAGTAAAAGGGATGGTTATTCCCACTACGTCATCATCCCGCATTTTTTGGAAGGCGGTGAAAAAGCTCATGAAATAATCAACACCATACCTAAAGACAAACTATTGCTGCTTGACCAGTTATTGCCTGGCGTAAACGGAGCCTTTGCAGCCGTGTATGAAGACTTTGAAAAAGATATTTATGAGGCATTGGAACAGGTGGTAGAACAACTTGGCAGGTATCAAACAATTAAAATTCTTTTTCCGGATTATACTTATTATCCCAAACAAATCCTGGAAGGCTTTTACCGTTTCTGTAATCAATATGCTTTCAATTATGAAGTGGTTGCTGATGTAAACAAGGCCATCATTGCTGAAGGAGAAGTTTTTATAAGCCTCATGGAAAATGACCTTGTACTGCTGATAGAAAAGATCATCGAAACAAAACTGGAAGTTGGTAAACAGGTAGGTGTAATTTCCTACAATGAAACACCGCTCAAAAAAATCATCCTCAATGGCATCACTACTATTTCAACAGATTTTCATTTAATGGGCGAAAAAGCAGCGCAACTTATCCTGGAAAAATCTACCGAACATGTTGCAGTGCCTTTTCACTTAACCCTGAGAGAATCTTTATAATTACTTAAATTTTATGAGCACACTTTATCAAAACACCGTCTTAATTGTCACCCCATAAGTTCCGGGGTTACCAAGATGTACCGCTCCAAAATCATACGCATATTCAATGTATTTTCTATTAGTAATATTTCTTGCCCAGAAAAATACATCCAGGTGTTTGCAGCTTACCCCTACCCTTGTATTCAACAAATTGTAAGATGGCTGTTGAATAGTGTTGGCAAGATCGAAATACCTTCTGCCCAGATAATACCATTCTCCACGGGCAATCAACCTTACCTGGTGTTTAGTACTTATAACATAACTGTATTGTACTGTTAGCATAGACGTAACATCAGGTGTAAATATTTGTTTCTTACCATCAAGGTTTACATTATCGCCGTTAGAAGAAACTTTTAGTGATTTGTATTTTGCATCTGTATAACCAACACTGTACTCTACCTGCAAACCCTTTACAGGCTTATATAAAAGTTCAAGCTCTGCCCCTTTACTATTTAACTCACCGGTGTTTTTTGTAACTGTAATGGCATCAGGCAAAACCAATGTTGGCACCTGTGCATTGTTTACATGGGTAAGAAAAACGGTTACGTTTAAACGAAGTTTGTCATCTAAAAAATTATTTTTTATGCCCACTTCAATATTGTTGCTGTACTCAGGTTTGTAAGGATACAAAGGAGGTTGTGATGGATCAGAAGACAATTGTGTAAGGCCGCCGGTTCTGAAACCACGACTGTAATTGGCGAATAAATTACTGTTGCCTGCAAGCTGGTATTGTAAGCCAAGCTTTGGAGATACCGCACTAAAATGTACAACACCTGAAGTGTCTGCAACAGTAACAAATGCATCCTGTCCATCTTTCTGGTATTCGCCCTGCACTGCTAATTTTTTATTTTCATAATCATACCGCAGGCCTGCGATCACCGATAATTTTTTAGTGATGGGATAATTTACCTGGCCATATAAAGCAATGCCGGTATTTTTTCCGGTAGTGGTATTGATGGTAGAAAAATCAGTATCCGGCACTCCGTAAACCCCGGCATCTTTTCCAAAATGCGTTGCTTGTTTTGCCGGGTTATTTTGATGAAAGAAATAGGTACCGGCCGTCCAGCTTAACTGCGATGATTTATTGGCAGGCGAACTGAATTTCATTTCGTGCGTTACCACTTTTACATTGTTCCATTTATTGCCATAATTATTGATAACGGTAACAATATCCAACGGAGAAAAATCACCATCTAATGGAGCATTATAATAGCGGTGATTATTTTGCCATGCTAACTGCGAACTGAAATTAATTTTATCGCCTGTATGGTTTACAGACAAGGAAGCATTGAGTGTATTATCAATCATTCTTCCAACCGCATTTTGGTTTAACTGAAAAGGATTAGTGAATGCCTCATCAACGCCATTCACCAGGGGAAAAGCTCCGTCGTTTTTATTGTTCTGGTGTTTTACATTTAAAGTTACTGCCCATTTTGGGCCAGGCAAATATTTTAAATAGTAATTACCTGACAATTCATTTTGCTTATCAAAAGATGTATTGTTGAACTGGTTATTGTAGTAGCCGTTTCTCTTGCTAAATACCCCTGAAGCTCCAAAAAATAATTTGTTTTTTACCAGCACTGTGCGGATACCGGCGCTGTAACGTTGTTGATTATAATTACCGATATTTAATTCAACAAACCCATTGGTGCTGTTGTTGGGTTGTTTGGTGATGATGTTGATAACCCCGCCCATGGCGTTTCTTCCATACAATGTTCCCTGTGGCCCACGCAATACTTCAATTCTTTCTACATCTGCTAACTGAGGAATATAAGTATCTAAACTAAACTGGTTGACACCATCAATATAAGTGGCAACAGCAGGATCATACGAAGTAGTGGTGATACCCCTGATAGAAGTTACATTTCTTCCATCACCTGAATTACCGGAATACAAATTAGGTACAATGGCCGTTAAATCTTTGCTTTTCCAGAGCCTGAATTCTTCTACCTGTTTAGACGAAATCGCGGTTACACTTACAGAAGTGTTTTGCAATAACTCTTCCTTTTTTTCAGCAGTTACTGTTACTGCCTCTAATTGTACCAATGAATTTTGCAATTGAAAATTGAATGCAGTATTATTCTTTTCCTTTACTTCAATTTCTTTTGCAATAGTTGCATAACCTATGGCTGATAACTGGATAATGTACTTTCCTGCTTTTACATTATTGATATTGAAACTACCTTCTCCATTGCTTAGTAAAGTTACCTGTGTGTTAAGTAAATGAATGCTCGCATTCGTTATTGGATTAGATTGGCTGTTGATTACCTTGCCTGTAATGCTGACCTGTCCGTTTACTTTTATTATCATCAATAACATCACTACCACATAAAAAACTTTTTTACTCATACTACTTTATTAATAATTTTTTAAAAAAATTTAACCGAAAAAATGCCCGGTATTTTTGCTTATTATCCAACCTGGAAGAGTAACACATTCTAACAAAGGATAAATACTTTTGTTAGAAATACATTCACTAAAAGAATCCCCGAACGAGCGAAGTTTGTATCACCCTGTCAGGGCTTTATAGATACAGGAGCCTCCCTAACGAGGGCCATGCCCGTCGTTAATTTATTACTCTCTTTCAGCGTTAATCGTTCAACCCTGCATCAAATAAGAATAACCATTACATCTTTCTTTTTTAATTGCTATTAAATTGCAGAGCCCTTACTCCTCCTTGTATTTTCTCCGCCGCTTTATAAATAAAATAAATTGAATGAAACTTTCCATCAGCTACTGCCTCAACTGGCAGTTTTATTACACCACCCTTTTGCTCTTTTTTTGGAACTGGCAAAGTTGCTTTACCCAATAACTTTCCATCAGGAGCATCCAGCCTTGCTTCAAAGTTTACAACTGTTTTTGGCGCATCCTGCCATCCAGTAGTAAGATTAATTGATTTTACTCCTGTAAGATCAATCTTATCTACAGCAAACCAACCTTCTAGTGCCGGAAAAACCAAAATAGTAGTACCGCCTAATTTATAAGTTGTAAAGTCTTTTA
>JANYFT010000155.1 GCA_025359625.1 Ferruginibacter sp. | reverse complement strand
AAATAATCAAATAAGCCATTGTATCAAAACAAACCTATAATTTTAGTGCAAACAACAACCAATAAAACTAAACGCAGCACATTTAAAAGATCATTACTGATGCCCTACCTGCTAACAGGCACTAAAGAAAGTCGATACTTTTTACCTTAGTACAAAGCACCATGTAAACGTCGGTCAACACAAAAGTATACCGACAGCCCCGGGCAATCTCTTTTATGACCGGGATTTTTTAACGGGGCCGTCGGATACTTTTATAAATGTTGTGCGTCATGCTATTTGTAGCAGTATTCACAAACAAATGACTTTGATAAATAAAGCCAATTAACCGATTACGATGTCTCAATCCCGCCAGCTCGCCGCTATTATGTTTACCGATATAGTCGGGTATACAGCGTTGATGGGAAATGATGAACAAAAAGCTTTTACCATTCTTACTAAAAACCGTGACACACAAAAACCAATCATTGAGCAGTTCAATGGCCGCTGGATAAAAGAACTGGGTGATGGTGTAATGGCAAGTTTCAATACAGTTTCAGATGCTGTAAATGCAGCAATAAAAATTCAGGAAGCTTGTAATGCCGCAAAGAATTTTCAATTACGGATTGGTATTCACCTTGGCGAAGTTGTTTTTGAAAATAATGATGTGTTTGGTGATGGAGTGAATATTGCTTCAAGAATACAGGCAATCGCAAATCCCGGAAGTATTTATATTTCGGAATCAGTTCATAATAATATTTCCAATAAAAAAGATTTTCAGACAAAATTTGTAAAAGAAGAAAAACTTAAGAATGTAAAAGAGGTGATGCGGATATACCAGGTGATTGCAGAAGGTATTATAGCTGCCCCTGCTTCGCCGATAGTCCGGAAAATTAAATCCAAAAGAAGTGGCTTGTTATTTTTTGGAATCCTGACAGTTCTCTTAACAGCAGGATATTTTATCAAAGATGTTTTTACAACACAGGGAAGTAGCCAGAAATCCATTGCTGTTCTTCCATTTATTGATTTGAGCCAGGAACAGAACCAGGAATTCTTCAGCGATGGAATGATGGTGGATATAATCAGTCGACTATCCAATATTGAAGGTTTACAGGTCATTTCCCGAGCCTCCTGCATGAAATATAAAGGAACTAAAATTACACTTAAGGAAATTGCCAATGAATTAGGTGTTACTAATTTACTGGAAGGAAACGTAAGAAGATCGGGGAACAGGATAAGAATTTCCATAACGCTAACCAATGGAAAGGATAACAAAAATTTATGGGCGGAAGAATATGACCGGGATTTGACAGACATTTTTGCTGTACAGTCAGATGTATCTAATCGCATTGCAGAAACTCTCAAAATAAAGTTGACTCAGGAAGAAAAAGTGCTGCTTACAAAAAGTTTTACCAAAAATTCGGAGGCTTATAATTTCTACCTCAAAGGACGTTTCTTTTGGGACATCAGGACAAGAGAAAGTTTTGATAGCGCAGAAGTAAATTTTCTTCATGCGGTTCAGCTTGACCCTCAGTATGCATTGGCTTACTCGGGCCTGGCCGATTGTTACATATTTAATAAAAAAGGATTATCCCAATTGGATGCAACTCCCATTGCAAAGGCCTATGCTACCAAAGCTTTGTCTTTGGACACTACACTTGCAGAGGCGTGGACTACCATTGCTTTTATTAAGCAGGGGTTTGATTTTGATTTGAAGGGAGCAAAACTTGATTACGAAAAAGCCATTCAACTCAATCCAAATTATGCTGTGGCGAGACAATTTTATGGAGGACTGCTGGTTTTGCTGGGGGATAAAAAGAATGGTCTTGCGGAAGTGAAGAGAGCAGTCGCTCTTGATCCGCTTTCACTTGCTGTTCATTGGGGGTTAGCCCTTGGTTATTATAATGCCCGTGATTACAATAATTCATTACTTGAATTTCAAAAAACCTTAACAATTAACCCGAAGTATGAACTTGCCCTTCTTGGAATTGGTAACACTTATTTAGCTATGGGAAATTATAATAAGGCAATTGATCAGTTGGAACAATTATCAGCTATTCCCAATGTTGCCGACCGAATTAATTTATTATTAGAAATTAGCTATGCGTACGCTCTTTCCGGAAACATGGTGAAGGCGAGACAAGTAAAGGATCAAGCGATGGAAGATAAGCCTTTATATTCCAATTACGTTTTGGCAAAGATTTGTGTTGCAGAAAAAAAATATGAAGAGGCCATAAACTATCTGGATAAGGCATATAGCTTAAAAGAATTTGGAGTTAGATTTATGAAAGTAGATCCGGCTTTTGACCCAATACGATATGACAACCGTTTTAAACTGATATTGAAAAAAGTAGGATTTGATTGAAGGCTTATACAAAATAGTTTAAACTGTCACATGTTTCTTTCTTAATATTATATAATGTCTCAAACCCACATACCCGCTGCCATCGTTTTACCTTTATTGTCGGGGACGGGGTATTGATGGGCAATAATGATCTAAAGGTATTTGACATTCTTTCTAAAAACCAGGAAAAACAAAAGTCCATTATCGAAGAATTAAATGGAAGCCAACAAAACTAATTATGGCTTAAGTAATACTATGTTAATTAAGATAGAATAGCCCTGCTGTTCGCCGAAAAGCACGAACGCACAACATTTAGTCGTATAGCCGAAAGCCCCCGAAAATAAAATTGTTTAAAATAAAATGCAAAAGCTCCGAACCGTGAAGGATTGGGGCTTTTGGCTCATACGCTGTTCAGCGACACCGGGCTTTAGGTGGGTTTGTAGACTTTATGCGTAGCCTGGCAGGCGAATTGAGAAGTTTTTTGTTTGGGCCAAAGGTGTATGATATGGGTGTGCGATGCGGTTTGCACATAAGTGCCCAGCAACAAGGATTGCCAACACACATTGCCCGCCCGACACCCTTGCGCCCAGGTAGGTTTGTAAAACAAAACTGCCGGGACAGTGGGTAATGGGATGTGTGTACCATTAAATAAATAATCAAATAAGCCATTGTATCAAAACAAACCTATAATTTTAGTGCAAACAACAACCAATAAAACT
>JANYFT010000139.1 GCA_025359625.1 Ferruginibacter sp. | reverse complement strand
AAGACATTTTATAGCTCCTGGATTAGCCCTTTTATTATTTTTTAGAAACTTACCTAATTTAGACTCGCTTATTTAATTTGAACATTCTTTTAGCAACATATAGTTATTACCCTTATCAATGGGGCGGCAGTGAGGTGTATGTTTCCGGGTTGGCGGCCTATCTGCAGCAACAGGGCAACAAGGTTTGCGTAATAGCAGGTATGGCACCGGAAGCGTATGCCGATCACGAACTGTGGTTTGAAAATGACTATTTAAAAGCAGTTCAATATTGTCATGAGGGTATTACCGTCATTGGTGTTATTCTTAAGCATACGAGTACTTCGCAAATTTATACTAGGTTTAAACCAGCGTGGATTACTGCATGGGCTGGTGTGATACAAAACATCACTTTTGACAAATGGAATATACTCCATATACATGCACATACATCGCTTATCAGCATTGCAATGCTCGCTGCAGCACAACAACATTCACCCGCAGTAAAAATAATTGCCTCTTATCATACACCCCTATCCTGTGTTAAAAACACTTTGCTAAACAATAATCGTTTAGTTGCCTGCACAGTAAATCCTTCCACCAATATATGTACGTCCTGTGTACTTAGCGGTAAAACAAATTTGCCTTTTAGCATTACCCGCCCTTTAACGGAGTTCATGCCTTCTATAAAAAATGAAAACTTGCCCACGGCATTGAGAATAAAATTCTTAATAGCACAGCATATTCGATCATTTAAAAATTTAGATGCTTCAATTGATCAATGGCATGTTTTTTCGGAACAGATAAAACAAGTACTTATCATCAACAAAATAAATCCAGCCAAGATCAATTTGCTAAGGCATGGTGTAAATAATGTGTTCCTCGATCAAACACTACCAATAGCCACATATAAAAAAACACCCGTTATTTTTTTATATGTTGGGAGATTTGCAAAAATTAAAGGGTTTCACACACTCCTAAAAGCATGGCGCAGTTTACATGAAATAAAGGAAAGGCAGTTATGGATAATCGGTGAAATTCAAAATGGGGAAACAGCAATTGAAAAAGAGATCAGTAAGGCAAAACAAAGAAATGATATTACCTGGTTTGGAATGAAGACTCAGCCTGTTATTGCAACTATCATGCAGCAGGTACACTGTACTATTATTCCTTCGGAATGGGTTGAAATTGGCCCTCTGGTTTTTCATGAAGCTATAGCCTCGGGTACGGATGTGATAGCTTCAGATATTGGGGGTTGCAGGGAATTGGCAAAAATTTATGCATCCAAAACCACCCTGTTTAAACCAGGTGACAGAAAACAATTGATGAAATCAATTGTAAATTTTAAGTTTTCAAATACTTTTCATTTACCATTTTCTGAAACGGATAATTTTAAAGAAGTTAATAAGTCATATTTGAGTTTGATGAATAAATAAAAAAAATGCTGACATGAATAAACACTCACTTAGAATTTTACTGGAAAAAATTTCAGGATATTGGTTTCATAAAATAAAAGATCTTCCAATTGGTACAGATCTAAGGAGTGATATAACTAAAAGGTTTAATTATAATACTGTAAATACCGTATTCGATGTTGGTGCCAACAAGGGGCAAACTTATACGCATTTTAACAGGGACTTTCCTAAAGCAACTATCTTTTGTTTTGAGCCAATAAATACCACTTTTGCAATATTGAGTAAAAATCTTGCTACACATAAAAATGCAATTCTTGAAAATTTTGCTTTTGGAGAAATAGTTGAACAAAAAGAAGTCAGGTTGTTTGATGAGTGGGATGTATTAAACAGCCTTAAAGAAGAAGCCATGAATTTTTCCCCTGGTGCGGAAAGGCAGATCGTAAAAGTTGACACGCTTGATAATTATTGCAGCAACAAAAATATTCCGGAGATTGATCTTTTGAAAATTGATACGGAAGGTTATGAATTAAATGTTTTAAAAGGTGCCCAAACGTTATTGAAAAGAAAAAATATTGCTTTTATATATTGTGAAGTTGGTTTTTTGAAGAAAAATAACAGGAACACCAATTTTGCCGAAGTAGCAGAATTTTTATCATTGTATGACTATTATTTTATTGGCATGTATAACGGCAGCAGCGAAGGCTGGAAGCAAGGTCTATATTATGGAAATGCATTGTTTGGAAATGCAGATTTAAAAACTGGAAATTTTATTTAAATAATCCAGACCATGTCAACTACGCTACAAATGAAAGGAAAATAATTGTAATGTTGTTAGAACCAAATATTGATTATTTGCAAAACTGAAGAAGCAAAGAAATGATCCGGCTATGGTGATATTGGTTTGCAGGCTAATTTTTTAAAAACTTATGGTAGTTTTTGCAAAGGCTATTTAAATCAATATCAGTCAAAATAAATCGCATAAAAATTCATTGACAATTTCAGGTAAACATGTTTTATTTTTAACCAGTGCCAATCTTGCCTGCAATCCACGCTGCCTGAAGGAAGTAAGGTTATTGTTATCCATGAATACTACGGTAACAGTTGTGGCATTTAATCTAAATAACTGGACAATTGAAAGGGAAAGAGAACTGAATATTGAGTTAGCGGGGGTCAATTTTTATTATTTGGAAACTAGCAGGAAGTTTTTTTTTCACTGGCTTATTTCCTCCATCCTTGAAAAGATCGGAAGAATTTTTGCCACTCTTTTTCCGTCGTCTCTTTTTTTAGCTGCAATGGCGGTTAGCAAAAGGAGCTGGTTTTTGTGGTATTGGATAAAAAAAAATAAGGTAAAGCCTGATCTGATTATTGCCCACAACCCGGCCGCTTTTTATCCAGCGTATAAATTTGCGCAACAAAATAATTTGCCTTTTGCAATGGATATCGAAGATTATCATCCCGGAGAAAACCTGCCTGTTCCGGTAAAAAAAAGTGTCAGGCTTTTAATGAAGCAACTGATCCCTGAAGCCGCCTACACAAGCTTTGCTTCACCATTAATAAAAGTATATGCTGAAAAATTAGCAGGAGCTGCTGGTAAATACATTGTGATCAATAATTTATTTAGCAAAGGTGAATTTATTGAACCTGTTTTAAATAGTGATGAAACTACAAAAATCAAGTTAGTATGGTTTTCTCAGTATATAGATTACCAAAGAGGGTTGGAAAACATATTGCCTGTTGTAGACAAATTTCAGGATGATTTTGAACTGACATTAATTGGCAACATTAGGCCGGGGTTTTTTGAAAATGAAGTGAAGGATAGGAATTATATATGCTGCAAGGATTCAATGCCCCATAACATTTTACAAAAAGAATTAAGTAAGTATGATGTAGGTTTAGCAATTGAAGACGGTGCAATAGATTTAAACAGGAACATCTGTCTTACCAATAAAATATGGTCCTATTTTCAGTCAGGTTTATTTATTATAGCTTCGGATACAAAAGCACAAAAAATGTTTATGGAAGAAATAGTATTACATGGAACCTGTACTTCCTTATCCAATGAAACATTGAGCAGCACTTTTGAAACAGTATTAAAAAAAAGGGAACAGATAAAGGCTTCAAAAATCACCCGTTTTAAGAACGCCTCTTTGTATAACTGGGAGAATGAGTCAATGGCATTGGTGAGACAATGGGAAACAATATTGCAATAAAAATTACCTTCCCTGCACCGCAAAAGAACGATCCGGTTATGATCTCAAACCTGTAAAAAATATTTTAGAAATGGCATCTTCTTTTATTAACCAGACTCCAGCTATCATTCACCTGTTGCAAAAGCTGAAACCAAAAAAGATATTGGATATTGGAAAGGGATTTGGAAAATATGGATTTTTGATTCATGAGTATATCGGTATTGATAATACCAGGAAGATAAATGCTGACAAATCGTTAAAAGATCAGAGTAATGTACTGATAGATGCAGTGGAAGTAGATGCAGATCTAATGTTACCGCATTTGCCGCATATTTACAATAAAATATATTTTGGGGATATTTTGCAGCTTTATAAACAGCTTCCTCCCTATGATTTTGTATTGATGATCGATATTATTGAGCATATCAATAAGGAAGGGGCGCTGCTTTTATTAAAGCATTTCTTGCAACAGGGTAGTAAAATAATTGTAGCTACCCCAAAACATTTTTTTCAGCAAGAGTTGTATGAGAGCGAATTTGAAAATCATGTATCGCATTGGAACCTAAAAGATTTTAAGAATCTGGGGTTTTTGGATGTACAGTATTTTGATGCCGGTGCAGTTTATCTGTTATCAAATGAAAAGCTTGATATAAGGGGCTTTGGCAACACATGGATAAAAAAGATAAGGAGGTTGGCAAGGGCTTTTAAAAATGAATTATAGTTTGAAGTGAAAAAACAAGTTATTTCGCCTCTTTTGTAGATAGCCTGTTGTGGTGAAAACAGCAAAACAGTAAATAAATAATTATTGAAATGAGCATAAAAAAAATAATAAAAACTGCTGTGTCAATTTTGCCTTCAGGGATTCAAAGAAACATTTATTGGAATAACAATAGAGTAAAGAGGCATAATAAAATAAAAGAATGGGAATCACGGGGGAAGCCACTGCCCCCGCCTCATCAATACAAACAATTAATCATTGAGCAAATTTCAAAAAAGCATCAATTAAAATATTTTGTAGAAACGGGTACATTTTTGGGGCACATGATTGAAGCCCAGCGAAATAATTTTTTGGGACTATATTCTATAGAGGTTGAACCAAATCTCTACATGCAAGCATACAAATATTTTAAGCCTTACAAGCATATTAAAGTGGTGCAGGGTGATAGTGCCATAAAATTAAAAGAGGTTCTTGATGAGATAGGGAATCAGCCAATCCTGTTCTGGCTTGATGGTCATTATTCAGGAGAAAATACCGGAATGGGAGAGAAGCAATGCCCTGTTTATGATGAACTGGAAATAGTCTTTAATAAAGTAATTGCTGCAAAATATATACTGATTGACGATGCAAGGTGTTTTGATGGAACAAATGATTATCCTACAATTAAAGAATTAAATAATTTTGTTGGTAAAAAGGAAAATGGATTAAAAGTTGAAATTTTAAATGACATCATTCATATCTATTAAGCTACATGAAAATTGTTATTAAGAGACAGTTAGAAAAATATGGGATAAGACTAAATTTTATAAAAAATTTGTGGTATTTAAATTCGTTTGATATTGTAAAGAAACTTACCGCTACGCAAAATCCTGTAATATTCGATATAGGCGCTTGTGACGGATCTTCCATATATGAATTTAAAAAATTATTTGCGGATAGTGTTATTTATTCCTTTGAGCCTTACCCCGATGCTTATGGGCGTCTTGCAAAATTTTCAGAACAATATTCAGATGTTCATCATTACAATTTGGCACTTTCGAACAATGATGGATTTATGAATTTCTTTGTAAATAAATCGAAGGCGACTAACTCATTATTGAAACCTGTAATTACCAATAGTTTTGTTGATGAACATGCAGTGCCTGAGGAAAAAATAGAGGTCTCGACCAAAATGCTTGATACTTTTTTGGCTGAAAATAAAATAAATGAAATAGACATTTTAAAGATTGATGTTCAGGGTGGTGAATTATTGGTTTTTGAAGGGGCAAGAGAAACACTGAAAAATAAAAAGGTTAAAATCATTTATGCAGAGATATGGTTCATAGAGGGATATCAGGGCCAGCCTTTGTACCATGATATAGCCGCTTATTTAGCAACTTTTGGATATTTTCCATTTGGTATCTATAATATGCATTACAGAAAGGACGGACATTTTCTTTGGGGGGATTCTATTTTTTATTTAAAGTGAAAAAATAAAAAATGATTTATCTGCAACCACATTCCGGACTTGCTAACAGGCTGAGAGTAATTATTTCTGGATTACATTTCTCTGATATCGTTCAACAGGAATTGACACTTATCTGGAAAAAGGATAAATCTCTATTCTGTGATTTTACTGATCTGTTTGAACCAAATGGAAAGATCATCCTTAAAAAACACAATTGGAAATTAAAGATCCTAAATAGCCTTCAAAATAAAACCACATTGTATAAACTCTTCTCTAAATTATTTTCCATCGACTTTTCGTTATTTGACAAAGATGCCAAAGAATTTGTATGGAGTACGGGAACAAATAATTTTGATTTATCAAAACTTCCTGAAAAAGTTGCTAATTTTTATTTTTCCACCTGTCATGAATTTTGTTTTGACACAGCATACATAAAATATTTGCGCCCAATCTCCGCCATTCAGAAAAGTATAGATAAAAATGTAACAAAGTTCACTAATAAAACAATTGGTATTCATGTAAGAAGAACAGATCATCTTGATTCAATTGAAGAAAGCCCGCTGGAATTTTTTATAGAAACTATCCGTAATGATCTGGAGAAGGATAGCAGTTTAAATTATTTTCTCGCTACAGATGATGAATCGGTAGAAACCATTTTAAAAAATTTATTCCCCGGCAAAATAAACTGTTATCAAAAAGACTACGCACGGATAAATATAAAGGGAGTACAGGATGCGGTGGTAGATTTGTATAGCCTTGCTAATACCTGTAAAATATATGGATCTTATTTTAGCTCTTTTTCTGATATAGCTGCCCGAATTGGAAATATCCCTTTAGAAATTATAAAGAAAAAGTGAAAAAAATACTAATCCTTTACCCCCATTTTCCACCATCTAACCTGGCAGGGGTACACAGGCCAAGGCTTTTTGCACAGCACCTGCCATCTTTTGGATGGGAGCCGGTGATACTTACCGTTAATGAAAAATTTTATGAAGAAATGCCGGATTGGAACCTTGTAAAATTGTTGCCAAAGGGCATACAGATCGAAAAAGTAAATGCATTTCCTATTGGCAGATACAGGTTGATCGGAGATATTGGTTTGCGAGCTTTTTTTCAGTTATACCAGCGAGCAAAGCAAATAATCAGATCAGAAAAAATAGATTTTTTGTACATTCCTATTCCTTCTTTTTATTGCGCCCTGCTTGGACGTTGGTTAAATGCCACTACAAAAATTAAGTATGGTATTGATTACATAGATCCCTGGGTGCATAATTTCCCCGGAAGTGAAAAAGTGTTTTCCAGGCATTGGTTCAGTAAAAAAATAGCAAGATTTTTGGAAGCCATTGCTGTAAAAAATGCCTCTTTAATCACCGGTGTCGCAGCCGGTTATTATAAAGGCGTAACTGATAGATACCCTCATTTATTAGGGCAGGCAGTATTTGGGGCCATGCCTTACGGTGGAGAGGAGAAAGATCATCGGGCTGTAGCGGAACTTGCTATTAAACCCTATTTGTTTAAAAAAAAGCCCGACAAGATCCAGTTGGTTTATGCAGGTGCTATGTTGCCAAAAGCTTACGCTCCGCTGGAGCAAATTTTTAAAGCCATCCATCAAAATCATACAATTTTTGCCGATGTTGAATTTCATTTTATAGGCACCGGTAAAAAAGCCACCGATCCTGCATCCTATAATATTAAACCCCTTGCTGAGCAATATCATCTATGGCAGACAGCCGTGTTTGAATACCCACAACGCATTGCTTACCTCGATGTATTGGTTCATTTAAATAATAGTGATGGAATTTTTATTTTGGGTAGTACAGAACCACATTATACGCCAAGCAAAGCTTACCAGGGCGTATTATCGGGTAAACCGATACTGGCAGTATTGCACAATAAAAGCACAGCTATAAATGTGTTAAGGAAATCATGCGCAGGCATTGTATTGGATTTTGATGGGGAGACTGATTTGGCCTCTATCGAAAACGGATTTGCTTTAGCAATGGATAGTTACTTAAAATTTATACATCAGTTTGATCCTTTGCAGATCAATAAAATATTATTTGAAACCTATTCGGCAAATTCTGTGACAATGCAGTTGGCAAAACTCTTAAATGAGGTAACCGCTAATGAACAGGGAAGACGAAATTAAGGGATGTTCCATGCTTGCAACAACTTAGCCGCTGTAAGAGCAGCATCAGGGTGGTAGATTCTTTTAGAAAATTTGCTGTGATAAATTTTAGATCTTCTTATTAAATAATTTGTTTCAAATTCAGGGAATCCGTACTTTAATAAAATTTGACACTTCCAGAATATATGGGTTAGATATCCTGAGGGCTGCTGCTATATTATTTGTGGTTCTTGAACACGGCAGATTTTTATTGCCCGTTAATGATTTTCCAAATAAATACTTTTTTGGTTTCAAGTTATTTCTTGACGGGGTATCTATCTTTTTTGTATTGAGTGGCTATTTAATTGGCGGTATACTTATTAAAGTGCTGGAAAACGGAAGGGCTAATATATTTACCTTAACTAATTTTTGGATAAAAAGATGGTTCAGAACTTTGCCCAACTATTTTCTTATTTTAATCATATTAATAATCATTACGGGCAAATTACATGGTGCGATCAGTTTTTTAGGGATTACAAAATACTTCTTCTTTGTACAAAATTTTTGCCTTCCGCATCCGGATTTTTTTAATGAAGGCTGGAGCTTAAGTGTGGAAGAATGGTTCTATTTTATCATACCTGTTTTCATTTTCGTTATAATCGCCTTATTTAAGTTGAAAGCTCAAAATGCAGTTTTAGTTACTTCCATATTGTTTCTAATATTTCCGATGATTTTCCGGTACTACAGATTTTATCATATAGAGGTTTCAGGAATTGATGATTGGGACATGATGTTCAGGAAACAGGTCATCACAAGGTTAGATAGTTTAATGTTTGGAGTTATAGGAGCATACCTGCATCATTATCATTCCTTAATTTGGAGAAAAAGAACAAAAATATTTTTTTCTTTGGGAATTATTATCCTTATAGGGCAAAGGGTTATTGAAGTATCTCATCTTTTCAGTTGGGGAATTTATACTTGTGTCTTTTCATTTACAGTAAATGCAATAGGCACAGTTTTTCTTTTGCCTTTTTTGGGAACTGTTAAAACTGGAAAAGGGCTAGTATATAAATGCTTGACTTTTATAAGTTTAATTTCATATTCAATGTACTTGCTGAATTTGTCGGTGATTCAATATTTAATAATTAACAGTATAGAAATCCCCTGGCTGTCAACAGTTCCACAGCATTTACTGAAATACTTTTTTTACTGGTTCCTTACAATTTCATTTTCGTTCCTTTTGTATTTATTTTATGAAAAGCCCATTATGAATTTACGTAAGAATATAATTTTACACAATGGTAAACGGGTACACACAGGGCATACAAATAGTAATGATCATTAGCGTTTCTCAATCATGTCGTGAATTTCGGTATGATCAAACTTGAACTACAGATCAAAAATATTAACGTAAGACGGTCTTTAAATTAGTGTTATAATAGTATGATAAAACCAATTTACCTTTTGAACAAATTACGTGTATTAAAATTACATTTTCAAAAGCTGGGGTTGATCAATGCAACAAATTATATTGCTCAAAGGATTTATAAACCCAGGAATGGCCTTCTAAAAATTTTAATACCCGGCTATTTGCATCCGATATATTTGAGAAATATTCAAAGTGACATACAAATTTTTACACAGATATTTTTACGGGAAGAATTAAAGATTGATTTGACCGTGGTTCCAAAAACTATTATAGACGGAGGAGCCAATATTGGATTTGCTACCCTGTATTTAAATCACCGTTACCCGGATGCAGCAATATTTTCGGTAGAACCAGACCTTTCAAATTTTAAACTGTTGGTGAGGAATACCGGGGAGTATAAAAACATTGTTTGTTATAATAATGGCATCTGGAATAAGCATACAACTTTAAAAATAATAAATGCCGATGCAGGAAATGAGTCGTTTGTAGTGGCGGAGGTAAATAAAAATGAGACGGGTATTGATTTGATCAATGCTATTACTATCAATGAAATAGTTGAGCGCAATAAAATAGAAAACATTGAGCTGTTGAAATTAGATATCGAAGGCAGCGAAAAAAAGGTTTTTGAAGATAATCATAGTGATTGGTTATCTGTTACAGATAATATACTGGTAGAAATTCATAACTGGATTGATGCCGAGGCAGAGAGAACAGTAATGGCTGCAGTAAAAGATAATTTTAAAAAACGGATGAATGGAGAGTATTATTTTTTTTCAAGGATATAGGAAAGTTAAACCGGTGTATCAAAAAGTATGTTAGGTTTTGTTGTGCCTATAAAACCAAAAGCTGTTTCCAAAGACTGGGAATATGAGCTAAAATTATTGGAGAGAACGGCACGTTCTATCTGCGGCCAAAACTGCGACCAGTTTAAATTAATAATAGTTTACAACGATAAACCTGAAATAAATTTTCAGCATAAAAATATTATTTACCTGTATTATCCTTATCCCCCGGTTGCAGTAAGTGAGATTGAAGATTTTGAGACTTATGTAATAAAATATTACAGCAGGGTATATGCTGAAAGGATGATGGATAAAGGAAAAAAAATTCATTACGGTTGTAAAAAAGCAATAGAAGAAGGCTGCGGCTATATTATGAGTATTGACAGTGATGATTTAATCAGCAACAAACTGGCCTCATTTGTAGCCCGTAATGGGGATAGTAATAAAGCGGGATGGCGGATAAAAAAGGGGTTTATTTTTGAAGAAGATTCAATCTTGCTTATTCGGAAATTGGATATTCAAAACATCAATGGGAGTACACATATCATCAGGAAAGATTTAATAACAATACCAGATTTTTCATCTAATTTATTTTGGAATTATAATTTGTTTGAAGCCCATGGATATACCTACGACAGGATTAAAGATTTTCATAACGAATTACTGGATGACTATCCTTTATTTGGAGTAATTTATGTTGTTCATAAAAATAATTATTCAAATATTTTACAATTAACAAAAACACGGACTATTAAGAATTTTGTAAAAAAAATTGTAAAAGGAACATTTCTAACAACCCGTATACGTAAAGAGTATAATTTATATAAATTGTAAGATTTCTTAAATTCATTAAAGTTAAAAGTTAGTATATCCTTTGTCTCAATCTTGCCAACTAAATGGGATTTTTTAAAAAAAAAAATAAGCCGGGAGTCTACTCTCCATTTGAAAAGATAAAGAAAAAATGAAAAAAATAGCTATCATATCTACTCATCCTATTCAATACAATGCGCCATGGTTCAGGCTGCTGAATGATGGCGGCAAGGTTATGCCAAAGGTATTTTATACCTGGGGACAGCTTGAATCGGAGAAAAAATATGATCCTGGTTTTGGTAAAGAAGTGAAATGGGATATTCCTTTATTAGAGGGGTATCAATATACTTTTGTAGAAAATACTTCAGCTAACCCCGGCTCCCATCATCGTAAAGGAATAATCAATCCATCATTAAATAAAGAGATTGAACTATGGCAGCCGGATGCCGTGCTGGTGTTTGGTTGGAATTTTGTAAGCCATTTTAAATGCATCAGGTATTTTCATAAAAAAATACCGGTCTTGTTTCGTGGCGATTCTACTTTATTAAGAAAGCAACCTTTCATCCAAACATTTGTGAGGAAGTTGTATTTGAAATGGGTGTACGGATTTGTAGATTTTGCACTGTATGCAGGTGCCGAAAACAAAAAATATTTTCTTGAATTCGGGGTTAAAGAAAATCAACTCTTATTTGCACCTCATGCGATAGACAATGAGCGCTTTGGAGATGCAAATAACGCCTTTCAATCGAAGGCAAATGAGTGGAAAAATGATTTGTGTATTGCAGGGAACACATTGACAATTTTGTATGCAGGCAAACTGGAAGCAATTAAAAATCCTTCCCTTATTATTGAATTTGCCAACATGTTTATTGGAAAGCCAATTAATTTTATTATAGCCGGTAATGGCCCTTTGGAAAATGAACTAAAGAAAAAGGCTGCCGGAAATCTTCAAATACACTTTATTGATTTTCAAAACCAGCAAATGATGCCGGTAGTTTACAGGGTCGCTGATTTTTTTATACTTTCCTCTGTCAGCGAAACCTGGGGCCTCGGTGTAAATGAAGCCATGGCATGTGGAAGAGGAGTGATAGTAAGAAATACCTGTGGTTGTGCAATTGATCTGGTAAAGGACGGGGAAAACGGTTTTGTGTTTGATGCTGATGATTTAGACTGGTTATATGATCAAATCACAAAACTCCTCAGCAATAAAACGCAATGGATAAAAATGGGGGAAGCGTCAAGAAAAATCATTGCTTCCTATTCTTTTGACAATATTGTAGCTGC
>JANYFT010000033.1 GCA_025359625.1 Ferruginibacter sp. | reverse complement strand
TCAGTGACCATGGCAATATGTTTGGTGCTTTTGAATTTGTAAAAGAAGCATACAATCATAAAAATGCGGATGGCAGTTTAAAAGTAAAACCGATTGTTGGCTGTGAGTTTTATATTACCACCGACCGCACCAGAAAAACCTTTAGTAAAGAAGAGAAAGATCCACGCCATCACCAGATACTACTGGCAAAAAATGATACCGGTTATAAAAATTTAGTAAAGCTTACTTCGCTGGGTTACATAGAAGGTATGTACTCTAAATATCCACGAATAGATAAACAACTTATTCATAAATACCATGAAGGATTAATTGCCACCACCTGTTGCCTTGGTGCGTTGGTGCCGCAAACCATTTTAAAAAAAGGAGAAGCAGAGGGGGAGAATGAATTTAAATGGTGGCTCAATATTTTTCAGGATGATTATTATATTGAGCTGCAAAGGCATGGCATACCCGACCAGGAAAAGGTTAACGGGGTATTATTAAAATTTGCAAAAAAATACAATGTAAAAGTTATAGCCAGTAACGATTCTCATTATGTAGATCAGAAAGATTTTAATGCCCACGACATTTTGCTTTGCATCAACACCGGCGAAAAGCAGGCCACTCCTGCCCTGCGTGAGTTTAGTGATGATGATGTAATGACAAAGAATAAACGCTTTGCCTTTCCCAACGACCAGTTTTTTTTAAAGACCGGTGCAGAAATGACAAAAGTATTTGAAGACCTTCCTGAAGCAATTGACAACACCAATGAAGTGGTGGGCAAAATAGATTTGCTTGATCTTAAACGGGAAATTTTATTGCCCTTTTTTGAAGTGCCTGCTAACTTCAAATCGCAGGACGAATATTTAGAACATTTAACCTGGAGCGGTGCTAAAGACCGCTATAAAATACTTACACCCGAAGCCGAAGAAAGGTTACAGTTTGAATTGGGTGTAATAAAAGAGATGGGCTTTGCCGGTTATTTTTTAATTGTAAGCGACTTTATAAAGGCTGGCCGGGATATGGGTGTTTTTATAGGTCCTGGCCGTGGTTCTGCAGCAGGCAGTGCGGTAGCGTATTGCATTGGCATCACCAATATTGATCCTATAAAATACAATTTACTTTTTGAGAGGTTTTTAAATCCGGAGCGTAAATCCATGCCGGATATTGATACTGACTTTGACGATGAAGGAAGGCAAAAAGTATTGAATTATGTGGTACAGAAATATGGTAAAAACCAAGTGGCACAAATCATTACCTATGGCACCATGGCAGCCAAATCAAGTATTGCAGATGTGGCCCGAGTAATGGATTTGCCCATTGCTGAAAGCAGGGCCATTTCCAAATTAGTACCTGAGCGGCCGGGCATTAATTTAAAACGTTTATTGCATGCGCCGTTCACCATTAAAGAAGCAAAAAACGGGGAAAAATCTTTAGAAGAAAAAGAGCAGTTGCAGGGAGAAGATGTTGAAAATGTAAAAAAATTACGGGAGTTATATGCAGGAGATAATTTGCATAGCAAGATATTACATGAGGCTGAAATTTTAGAAGGCTCTGTAAGAAATACGGGTATCCATGCATCTGCCATCATCATTGCGCCGAAAGATTTAACCGACTTATTACCCGTTGCTACTTCAAAAGAATCTGAGCTTTGGCTTACACAAATTGAAGGCGGTTCCATTGAAGAAGCTGGTGTAATTAAAATGGATTTCCTGGGTTTAAAAACATTGAGTATTTTAAAAACTGCCCTTCATCTTATTAAACAAAACCATGGCGTAAGTATTGAAATAGATGCCATACCATTGGATGATGAAAAAGCCTACAAGCTATATCAGCAGGGAGATACCAACGGAACATTTCAGTTTGAAAGCCCCGGTATGCAAAAACATTTACGGGAATTAAAGCCCGATAAATTTGATGATCTTATTGCTATGAATGCCCTGTACCGTCCAGGCCCGATGGCATACATCCCTGATTATATTGATCGAAAACATGGCAAAAAACAGGTGGAATATGATTTGCCTGATATGGAAGAACACTTAAAAGAAACTTATGGCATCACCGTGTACCAGGAACAGGTAATGCTACTCTCGCAAAAGCTGGCAGGGTTTACTAAAGGGAGTGCAGATATACTGCGTAAAGCCATGGGTAAGAAAGATCGCAAAACCCTGGACAAAATGAAAGGTACTTTCATTGAAGGTGCTGTTGCCAAAGGACACCCACCAGGTAAGCTTGAAAAAATATGGACCGATTGGGAAGCCTTTGCACAATATGCTTTTAATAAATCCCATTCAACCTGTTATGCTTTTGTGGCTTATCAAACGGCTTATTTAAAAGCGCATTATCCCAGCGAATATATGGCTGCAGTTTTAAACCATGCAGGCAGTATTGACAAGATCACTTTCTTTATGGAAGAATGTAAACGTATGGGATTAACGGTGCTTGGCCCGGATATAAACGAATCGCAGAATGGTTTTGCAGTAAATAAAAAAGGAGAAATTAGATTTGGTTTCAGTGGCCTTAAAGGGGTAGGCGAAAATGCCATTGAACATATCATTGACGAAAGAACAAAACACGGTTTTTATACGTCTGTGTACGACCTTGCAAAACGTGTAAATCCCAGGGCGGCCAATAAAAAATCCTTGGAGAGCCTTGTTTATTCCGGCGCATTTGATTGCTTTAAAGATATTACGAGGGCACAATATTTTTACCAGGCACCCGGCGATGTGGCAGGGTTAGATAAGATCATAAAATTTGGCAGCGTTTATCAAACGCAAAATGCCAGCTCAAGCAATACTTTATTTGGCGATCTACAGATGCCGGATATTGTGCCACCAAAATTATCTGTTTGCGAACCATGGCCCCTGGCCCAGCAGTTAGATTTTGAAAAGGAAGTTACGGGCATGTACATGAGCGGCCATCCACTCGATAATTTTAAATTTGAAATGAGGCATTATAACATTACCCCTTTAGCAGATTACAATGAATTTAAACTGGCAGTATATACCCACGCCAATCCGGGTAAACAGTTTAGGGTAGCAGGCCTGGTGGTGGATACCCAGCACAGGATTACTAAAACCGGCAAAAACTTTGGCATTCTTACCATTGAAGATTATAGCGGTAAAACTGAATTCATGTTATGGAGCGAAGATTATGTAAAGTACACTGCCTATTTAGAAAAGGGGTTAATTATATTGGTAGAAGGAGGATTTAAAACAAGGTATAACAGTGATCAGTATGAGTTTAAATTAAATAAGGTACACCTGTTGGAAACGGTTAAACCTACTTTAACCAAACAGGTGGTTTTAGAAGTGCAGCCTCAGTTCATCAACAATAATTTTATAAATTTTATTGATGCCAATGTAAAAGCAAACCCCGGTAAATCTACTCTTAAATTTAACATTGTTGATGTTAGAAATAATTTTAAGGTAGGCATGTATAGTTTGGAAAAAGGTTTTACAATGAATGATGACATGGCTATTTTTTTAATAGACAATCTAGATGTGGAAGTGAGTGTGGTAACGGGTTAGAACCTATTCCACCCCTATCCCCTAAAGGTGTACCAAAGATTATAGAAGGGACTGCATCATCCCCCTTTAAGGGATAGGGGTGGAATAGGAATGTCTTTGTGACAACAAATTGATATCAACACTGCCAAATGGATTGTGAATATGTCATTCCAACATATTTAAAAATTTGGATGTATTTTTGTCTTTCTTTATAAAAATTAATTTCTAAAATAATAATTATGGCACACGAATTCACTGA
>JANYFT010000022.1 GCA_025359625.1 Ferruginibacter sp. | reverse complement strand
TTAATGCAATTGAATACATTCATAGTTCTGCAAGATTTTATTTAACAGGTTTGCAGGGCATTTACCCTGTTACCAACTTTATGGAGATGGAAGAAGTGGATTTCAATAAAAGCACAGAGTAATTCTGGCACACGCAACGTCCTCGCCTCTGCTTAGGCTTGTTGAGCGACGTTGCTGGAAAGGGATGCCCCTGCGGTTTCATATTGTATGCCATCGCCACCAACAATTGCATCAAAGAAACTGAACGCATCAATATTAAAGCTCGTTATTTTTAAGATGGAATTTATTTTTCAACTTTAACTACATTTTTATCTAAAAAGGCGAATTGCCTTTCATTACTTTCAGGAAAATTTTCAATTAAAGACCAATCATCCTGCACCATAAAATTGGTAAATAACATTAGCAATTACCCGATTTGTTTTACTCTGCAGTCGAAGGGCTGATTATTACTTTTACTTCTTCAACCTTATTTGCAGGAATGCTTGCACAACTGGCATGCTCTCTGATTACATCTTCACTTTCTGCTTCGTGAATGCAATAAATCTTGTCGTGGGTAACATACGATTCAACCCATTTGTATGGTTTACCTAACACAGATATTACTGAGTTAGAAGTTTTTGAAATGGCCTGCAATTCTTCTGCAGTCATATTGCCTGCTCCGGGAATTTCTCTTTCGATAATAAATTTTTTCATCGTCATATTTTTTAAATTGAATACAAAAGTATTTTTAAAAATACAATTACTTCTCCAAGTAGTGCCCCATTTTACCCAGCAAATACCCTATTTTAGAATGCCTGCACGAATAGCCTCGCTGACAGCTTTGGAACGAGAGCTTGCATCTAATTTAAACAAGATGCTGGAAATATGATGATCAACAGTTTTTGCAGAAATATACAATTGTGCAGCAATCTCTTTGTTGTGCAATTCTTCCTTCAATAACTGCAAAATCTCCATCTCCCTGCCAGTTAAAAAAGCAGCATTTGAACGAGTTGAACTTCGTATGCCACGGGGAATATTTTTAATCCCTAAATGCTTCATCTCTTGTTTCATTTTTTCATACACCGCATGGGCATCTAAATCCTGAACAATTTTAATGGCTTTTCTTTTATCATCCTCTTTGCCTTCGAATAATACTAACGCTTGTTCATAATGGCAACCTGTTATTTCCCACAAGGATGCGGCTTTCAATGTTTTTGCTGCACTGCTTGTATCATAGGCTTCAGTAATTTCTTTGCCTGCAACAAAATGCCTTCCTGCTTTTTTCATCCAAAATGCAAATTCATCTTTTTCTAAATCATTACCAGTCTGTTGCATGAGAACAGATGTCTGTTCAATATCAGCTTGTTCAATAATCGTTTTGCCAGTAAGCCATTCATATTCCAGTAAAGCAACCATTGAGGGAATAACTCTTTGCAATTCCATCGTTTGAAAAGACATTGTTTTTACTTCTTCCAAAAGCGTAAGGGAATCTTCGCCTTTCCTCATCATTATCCTTGCCAACACTACAAGAGCCGTAATTTTGACAATAGATGATTGATTTTCATTTTTAAGAAGATTGTCTGCAGTTCGCCGTGAATTTATCCAGTCGCATGTTTCAAGACTTAGTCTTGCTTTCCAGGATAACATGTAGTTGCTCCAGGAGTTCAATTCTCTTTCTTCACAGTAATGGATACCGTCTTTCAAAGCCTTTTGTGCAAGCGCATAATTTTTAATTTTTACGGCACCGCTCGCCAGGTTGGTATAAGCACGTGCAGCATGTTCATGATAACCATTTTTTAATGCAATTTCCAGGCTCTGCTGCAGAATAGCAACACCTTTTTGTTCAGACGAATGGATGACCATTTGTACTGAGCCAACATTATTAAGTGCATGACAAAGAACTTCTTCATTGCCTAATTCATTTGCCATCGCGATTGCCTTCTCTCCCCAAAACATACATTCAGCCGGTTCATCAGACAGCATTTTTAATTGTGACATATTACTAAATGCCATAGCCTTTGTGAATGAAGCTGGCTGATCTTTCAGCACCTCAATAGCCTGCCCGGCAAAGCTTTCAGCATTCTTCCTATTTCCATCAAACCACCACAGGCGGGATAAGAAACGCAGGCTGTCACCAGTTTTTTCTACACTAGCTTTCTCTTGCCAAAGGCGTAAAACTTGTTCTGTAAAAGCGATGGCTTCTTTTATCTGATTACTGAGATAGCATTCATAGGCATATGCTTCATAAAATTTTGCCAGTTGATTTTTGTCGCTTCCATCAAAATAATTAATAGCCGTTAAATATAATTTTGATGCTTCAACGTGTGCACCTATCGATGCAGCTTTTTGTGCAGCCTCCGGTGCATACTTAATAACCAATTTTTTTTCATTGGCATTTTTAGCGTAATGCAGTATCCGTTCAATCTCACCTTTTTCTTCAAAAGAATCTAAAAAAAGTTCAAGCATCAATTTATTTAGTTCCATCCGCCTGAATGGAGTAAGTGATTCTTCAATTGTTCTCCGGTATAATTCATGTTTGAAAACGACTTTACCACTTTGCACAATAATGACACTTATTGCAAAGCAATGGTCTATATCCCACCACGAATTTTTGATTGTAGCGACACGGTCAACCTCCAACCC
>JANYFT010000133.1 GCA_025359625.1 Ferruginibacter sp. | reverse complement strand
CATCATTGCAAGAAATTTAGTGAATGGAGAATTGGAACGTCATTTTGGCCATGCAGTTTTATTATGTACCGGCGGGTATGGCAATGTATTTTATTTAAGTACCAATGCCATGGGCAGCAATGTTACCGCAGCCTGGAAGGCACATAAAAAAGGTGCTTATTTTGGCAACCCCTGCTTTACACAAATTCATCCAACCTGTATTCCTGTAAGCGGCGATCATCAAAGTAAACTTACCTTGATGAGTGAATCGTTAAGAAATGACGGACGTATCTGGGTGCCTAAAAACAAAGAGGATAATAGAAAAGCAACTGATATACCAGAAGAAGAAAGGGATTATTATTTAGAAAGAAGATACCCCGCTTTTGGAAACCTTGTACCAAGGGATGTGGCATCAAGAGCAGCTAAAGAAAGATGCGATGAGGGTTACGGTGTAGGCACCACGAAGATGGCAGTGTACCTTGATTTTGCCGATGCCATAAAACGCTACGGAAAAATTGAAGCCGGTAAACATAGTAATGATAGTGCAGATGAAGCTGCATTGATAGCTTTAGGCAAAGATGTTGTGAAAGACAAATATGGTAACCTGTTTGAAATGTATGAAAAGATAACCGGAGAGAATCCATACGACTTACCGATGAGGATCTATCCGGCAGTGCATTATGTTATGGGGGGGCTTTGGGTAAATTATGAATTGCAAACTACCGTACCTGGTCTGTATGCTATGGGTGAAGCCAACTTTAGTGATCATGGTGCTAACCGTTTGGGCGCAAGTGCCCTGATGCAGGGATTAGCGGATGGCTATTTTGTTATTCCGTACACATTGGGTAATTACCTGGCAGATGATATCAGTACTAAAAGCATCCCCACCTCACATCCTGCATTTGAAATTACAGAAAAAGCAGTGAGTGACAGGATCAATACACTGATGAATATTAAAGGCACAAAAACAGTAGAAAGTTTTCATAAGCGTTTAGGCAAGATCATGTGGGACAAGTGTGGTATGGCCCGTAATGCAAAAGGGTTGCAGGAAGCCATTGTAGAGATTCAGCAATTAAAAAATGAATTTTGGAACGATGTAAAAATACCGGGAGAAATCAATTCAATGAATCCTGAACTGGATAAGGCCGGCAGGGTAGCCGATTTTATTGAGCTGGGAGAATTGATGTGTAAAGATGCCCTGGATAGAAATGAAAGTTGCGGTGGCCACTTCAGGGAAGAATCGCAAACAGAAGATGGCGAAGCAAAACGGGATGATGTAAACTATAGCTATGTTTCAGCCTGGGAGTACAAAGGTGAAAGCGACTGGCAGTTGAATAAAGAGCCATTGAATTTTGAGATTGTTAAACCTACACAACGTTCGTACAAATAGGAATGAGTGAAAGATTGATTATAAGGAATTTTGGTCCGATAACGGATGTTGAACTTGAATTGAAGAGATTTAATATTTTTATTGGTGATCAGGGAACTGGAAAAAGTACAATAGCAAAACTATTGGTAGCTGTTAAAAATTCTTACTATCGGGAAATATTTGATGCAAAGATTGATGACTCGATTAATCAAGATTATCAGTTATTTATTGAGCATCTGAAATTATTGGGAATTGAGAATTATATAAAAAAAGGAACCGAAATTATTTTTCAAAATAGTATTTTTTCTTTTGAATGTAGTGGTCAAGTTGTAAAGACTGATCCTACTGCGGATATTAGTTTTAATGATTCAATTAGATATGACTTTAGTTATATTCCGTCTGAGCGTAGTCAGATAATTTCACTGGCTGATAATTTATATGCCTTGGTTGAGACAGGAACTAAATTACCAAAATTGTTTTCAAGATTTGGAGATAGATTTTTAAAAGCTCGAAAGGCAAAACAAGATTATAATTATTCTGACGTTTTAGGAATAATTTATAAGCACAAAACTGATTTTGATGTAATTGTTTTAAAAAGTGGCGAAGAAATTCCAATTCTTGAGTCATCAAGTGGTATACAAAGTTCTATTGCCTTACTTATTTTCTTTGACTATGTCTGTGAAATATCAGATGCTAAGAATACAATTGTAATTGAAGAGCCAGAGTTAAATTTGTTTCCAGAAAGTCAAAATGGGCTAATAAAATATCTTGTAAAAAAAATCCTTGAAACAAATCGGTCTTCAATTATTTTAACAACTCATAGCCCATATTCTCTTACATCACTCAATAATTTGATGTATGCTTATGAAGTTGGTCAGAAATATGAAGATGAGGTTAATAAAGTTATTGAAAAGAAATACTGGATAAACCCCGATGAAGTTAGTTCATACAGACTCCTTCCAAATGGTAAATGTGAGATTATAGTTTCAAAAAGTGAAGATGGTACATTAATAAGAGCAGAAGAAATCGATGGAATAAGCAAGAAAATCAACAAGGAATTTGATCAGTTAATTAATATTGAAATTAAGCATACAAGTGAAGTTAATTGATGAATGCATAGTAGAAGATCAGGTAAAGGATAAGTTCTTTCAAAGAGAGAATGGTAAGACCTTCTCTCTAAAATCTGAAAATGAATTTAGGTGTAAGGTAGTAGCGATTGATGAATGTTGTTTTAAAGGAATTGAAATGAGACGTTGTGATTTTCTATTTTTGGTTAATCATAAAAATCAGCCGGAGGGAATTGCTTTTAAGGAATCAAAAGCATTTTATGTAGAATTGAAAGGCGAAGATATTGAAAGTGCTTGCGAACAATTGTACAATGCAATCGATAGAACAAAGACTCAAATAACAAACCATGTAATTATTGCAAAGGTTGTTGGAACGAAAGGTAGCCAGCCTGAAATGAAAAATGGTGAATATTTCAGACGTGTGAAGAAACTTATTAGAAGAGAAATTGATTTTCACAAAGTAGGTAAGTTTAATGCTTTTAATCATATTGAGACAATATAAAATCTGATAATGGACCATTACAACATGAATCTGACGTTAAAAGTTTGGCGTCAAAAAAAT
>JANYFT010000015.1 GCA_025359625.1 Ferruginibacter sp. | reverse complement strand
AAAAGCTCCGATAAAAATATCGGAGCTATATGTAAATTAAATTTTACCATTTATGCTTCTGGAGTTGCTTTGTCCGGAGCTTCTTCAGACTTAACTTCTACCGCTTCTTCTACTGTTGAAGTATCTGCGGTTTTCTTTTTAGTCCCACCACTACGCCTTGTTTTCTTAGCCGGTTCAGCAGCCGCTGATTTAACAATACTGTTACCATAAATTTCATTGAAATCAACCAGTTCAATCATGGCTAATTCTGCATTATCACCGGTTCTTGCACCTAATTTAATGATCCGTGTGTAACCACCAGGACGACTTGCAATTTTAGGAGCTACCACAGTAAACAATTCCTTAACAGCGGCTTTATCATTGAGATAACTAAACACAATACGGTGATTGTGCATGATCTGCTCTTTGCTTTCTGTATGTTTTGTTTTGGTCATCAATGGCTCAATGTATGTACGTAAAGCCTTTGCTTTAGCCAAAGTAGTAGTAATTCTTTTAAAAGTAATCAACTGGCAACCCAGGTTCATCAGTAACGCTTTTCTGTGAGAAGCCGTTCTGCTTAAATTGTTATTCTTATTTCCGTGACGCATGACATGTTTGTTTTAAATTTCCTCGGCACCGTGTCAGGATTTGCAGAGTACTTCAGTTATAAAATCTCCAGGTTCTCCACCTCGGCGGAGCAGAAGGGGTTACTCATCATCCAATTTCATCTTGCTCAAATCCATTCCAAAACCTAAACCTCTTTCAATCAACACCTGCTCAATTTCACTTAAAGATTTCTGTCCGAAATTTCTGAATTTCATCAGGTCTTCCTGCTCGTACTGAACAAGTTCGCTTAATGAATTAATCTTGGCAGCTTTCAAACAATTGAAGGCACGTACAGAAAGGTCAAGATCTTCCAATGGTGTTTTCAACACTTTCCGCAATTGTAAAGTTTGTTCGTCCACCAAATCTTCTTTCTTATCTTCCTTGGTATCAAAAGTGATGTTTTCATCAGTAATGATCATCAAGTGCTGAATCAAAATACGGCTGGCTTGTTTAACCGCTTCTTCAGGCTGAATAGTACCATCAGTAATTACTTCCATGATCAGTTTTTCAAAATCCGTGCGTTGTTCAACACGGGTATTTTCGATGGTATATTTTACATTTTTGATGGGTGTGTAAATCGCATCCACAGCAATGTATCCAAAATGGGTGCTTTTATCCTGGTTGTCTTCAGCAGGTACATAACCACGGCCTTTGCCGATTGTAATTTCAATATCTAATTTAGCACTGCTATCCATTACGCAAAGAATCAGTTCAGGATTCATTACTTCAAAAGACAATGACGCTTCACCAATATTGCCTGCGGTAAGCTCTGTTTTATTTTTAATAGAAAGCGTGATTTTTTCACTGCTAACTTCATGATCAACTTTCTTTTTAAAACGTACCTGCTTTAGGTTAAGGATTATTTCAGTAACGTCTTCTGTGATACCTTTAATAGTTGCAAACTCATGATCAGCACCAACAATGTTGATACCAATAATTGCATAACCTTCCAAAGAGTTTAATAAAACCCTGCGAAGAGCGTTACCAATAGTTACACCATAACCAGGTTCAAGCGGGCGAAATTCAAATTGTGCTTCAAAGTCATTTGCTTTTTGCAGAACAATTTTATCGGGCTTAACAAAATTTAAAATGGCCATTTGTATTTTGTTGTTTTACCCCTATCTCCGCCGCGGCGGAGGACAAGGATTGTTTTTAAATTATTTTTGAAACCAGCTGTATTAATTCTATTTAGCTTTTGTGGCGTCGCACTCTTGTACTTTCTCAACTTTATGCAACTCCCATTAACCCTTCATAGTTCCCCCTTCAGGGAGGCGGAGGAGCTTTTACTTGCTATACAATTCCACAATCAATTGTTCCTTAATATTTTCAGGAACGCTCTCTCTTTCAGGATATGCTATAAAAGTACCTTTCAATTCTGTCTCACTAAAATCGATCCAGCTAAATTTAGTATTTTTTCCGCGAACATTACCAGTGATAGCCGTATTAACAGCACTCTTATTTTTTAAACCTACGGTTTCGCCTGGTTTCATAGAATAAGAAGGAACGTTTAACACATCCCCATTAACTGTGATATGCTTGTGACTAACCAACTGACGTGCAGCCTGGCGGCTTGGAGCGATGCCCATACGATAAACAACATTATCCAAACGGGCTTCCAATAATTTGATAAGGTTTTCACCAGTTACACCTTTGCGTCTTGCAGCCTCATCAAATGTTTTGCGGAACTGTTTTTCCAGCAAACCATAAGTGTATTTTGCTTTTTGTTTTTCACGTAACTGTAGAGCATATTCGCCTAAAGTTTTACGTTTACGGGTTGCACCGTGCATTCCCGGAGGGTTACTGTTTTTAGTTAACCACTTTCCGTTACCTGTGATAGGCTCTCCGAAAATTCTGGAGATTTTTGTTTTGGGGCCTGTGTACCTTGCCATAATTATAAATGTAGATTTTTGAGTTCCCGGATAAGATTATGAAAAATCTAAAAAATGAATCTTACCCAGCTTGATTATTATTAATCTATAAATTATAAAACTCCAAAAGTCCCTTTAGGGGATTTAGGGGGCTTTATACTCTTCTCTTTTTTGGAGGACGGCACCCGTTGTGTGGTAATGGTGTTACATCTTTAATCATATTAATCTCAATACCCGATTGTGATAAAGAACGGATAGCCCCTTCACGGCCAGAACCCGGTCCCTTTACAAATACATCTACTCTTTTTAAACCAGCATCAATAGCAACTTTTGCTGCATCTGCTCCGGCCATTTGTGCTGCGTAAGGAGTATTTTTCTTGCTTCCTTTAAAACCCATTTTACCAGCACTTGACCATGAAATAACCTGGCCATTTTTGTTGGTTAAACTGATAATAATGTTGTTGAAACTTGCAACGATGTGAGCATCTCCGTAGCTATCTACTTTTACTACTCTTTTTTTTGCGGCTGCTTTTGCGCTTTGAGCCTTTTGTGCTTTTGCCATAATAACTTAAAATAGGTAATCTTTTTTTTAAAATGTATCCCAAATTTTATCGGAACTGAACAAACCCTCCTGCCGACTTAAAGCTATCCGGCGCTTGTTCAAATGTAACTAAGTCTATAAAAAAGGTATATCAGGTATTACTACCTGATATTGATTAATTATTTTTTAGCAACTTTCTTTTTGCCTGCAACTGTCTTACGTTTGCCCTTACGGGTACGGCTATTGGTACGGGTGCGCTGACCACGTAAAGGCAAACCTTTACGATGACGCAAACCACGGTAGCAGGCGATATCAAGCAAACGCTTAATATTCATCTGCACTTCACTCCTTAAAGCACCTTCGGTTTTAAACTCTGCATTAATTACGTTACGAATGGCAGTTTGTTCATCATCGTTCCACTCATTTACTTTTTTATCGTAGCTTATAGAAGCCTTATCTAAAATATACTGAGCAGTTGAACGGCCTATACCAAATATGTAGGTAAGTCCTATTTCGCCTCTTTTGTTTTTTGGTAAATCTATACCGGCAATACGAGCCATAATTCTATTAATTTGTTAATTTGTTGATTGGTTTACATGGCTTTCACCATTATCAATTTTATCCTTGCCTTTGTTTAAAACGTGGATTTTTTTTATTGATCACGAATAATACACCCTTTCTGCGTACAATTTTGCAATCAACACTTCGTTTCTTAATGGAAGCTTTAACCTTCATCTTGTAAATTTTTATTTATGAACACCTGTTATTTATACCTGAAAATAATTCTGCCCCTGGTTAAGTCATATGGGCTCATTTCAACGCCAACTTTATCACCGGGTAATATCCTGATATAATGCATTCGCATTTTACCAGATATAGTTGCCAGTATTTCATGTCCGTTTTCCAGCTTAACTTTGAACATAGCATTGCTCAGCGCTTCTAATATTGTTCCGTCTTGTTTAATGAGTGCTTGCTTCGCCATATATTTTGGGAGCGCAAAGATAAGAGGATTAATTTAATTATTATAAAAAAAAACAGATATTTACCATTTAAAACTAATTTTTTCCCATGAAAAAGATCATTTTGACACTATTTACCATTTCAGCAGCAGTAATGTCTTGCAAAAAAGATACTGCAATTCCGGTAACAGACTCTGTAAAATATATGAGTTATACCGTCAACAGTACCTGGAATTACGAAGTCATTAATAGCTTAACTGCTACTACGACTAATTATACGCTAACCTCTACCAGCAGGGATAGCACAGTCAATAGTAAAGCGTATCATGTTTTTACCAATAGCAGCGGTAGTGCCAATGAATATTATATTCTTGCTGGCAATGATTATTATAAGTTTCAAAATCTTCCTGCAAACTTAAGTGGCAACCCCATTGAAAATATTTATTTGAAAGATAATGTTGCGGTTAATGCGTCCTGGAATCAAACCTATATTGTAACTGCGTCAGGGGTTCCGCTAACAATTACTACTGTAAATACCATTGCTGAAAAAGGAATTAGTAAAACTGTAAACAGTATTGCTTATACTGATGTCATTCATGTTATCAGTACGCTTTCTGTATCTGCATTTGGAATGCCCTTGCCAGCGGGAGCCATTACAACAGATGTGCAGACATACTATGCAAAAAAATATGGCATGATACAATCAAAAAACAAAATCAATATAAATTATAGCGGGATTGTAAGTAACACAGACGAGCAAACTTTTTTAAAATCTTCGGATATTAAATAAATTTTTTGCTTTTTCTTCATAAAAAAACCTGGTTGAACCAGGTTTTTTTATGAAGAAAATTAGTTTAAGCAAATGATTTATTATTCAGGTGCACTTTAGTCATTTCGTAAAAATGATTTTGTAACTGGTGAACACTTAGCGGCTGCATGATATGTCTCTTTTCATCGCGGTACCAAATTTCCAATGTAGAAAAATTTGCTTTAGCAGGCAATTGAATTCTAAAAGCCCCTTTCAGGTATTTTACAGTTCCGTCTTCGTTTTGCTGTGTGGTAAATTTTAAATTTTTTAATTGTTCTTCATCCAGGGGGATAGCCCTTAACTGATTGGTCTCAAACCAGAATTCCTGAGTGCCGGTATTTACACATACCTGCTTTTCATCACCGTTCAGGTTCGTTACTTCTCCCTGTAATATATCGCCGTCGTTGTCGGCCATTAAATAATCGCCTACTTTAATGTCTTGAAATTTTATCATGGCAAATTAATTTTTATTTAAAACCAATTTAGCACTTTTTAGAAAAATAAAGTCATATAAACTTTAAAACCTTAATTTTTTTAAAGCACCACCACTTTTTTTATTTCCCTTTTACCCGCAAGGCTAAATATGATATTATAAGTTCCTTTACTTAAATCGCAAACGTGCAAGTGACCGCTATTAAGGCCATAAAAAGCTGCCAGCTTAGTTTTTAGTACCATTTGCCCCGCATTATTATAGACCCAAACAGCCATTTCACCTGTTTTGTCTGCATTAAATTTTAACTGCACCTGGCCTGGTCTTGTAATCGGATTTGGACTTAGTGCTACAATTAAAATATCTTTTAAAACACCGTTGTTACGCAGCATCCTTATTGCCGAAAAGCTTTCCTTTTTATCTGCATCAACCGTTACTATTTCATAATACAAATACTTATTTATTTTACCCAAATCAAGGTCTGCAAATTGATATGGTACAATAACATTGGAATTGCCTGTAGCATTAACCCTTCCAATTTCATAAAAATTTGTTGCATCTATACTCTTTCTTATCGAAAAATAAGCGGTATTCATTTCTGAAAATGTATTCCATTTTAGCAAGGCATTTGTACTATTATTAATAACAGAAAAAGTTCCAAATTTTACCGGCAAAGGATTGCTTACTATTATAGTACCCTGCATCCCGAAGGCAAAATGTGGTATGCACCCGTACAAATAATTACCAGCTTTTGTAACAGTATAACTATAGGTAACATTGGTTGACTTAAGAGGACTATCCCATTCTGCCGCCCCAGATGGTAAAGAAGTTCCGGACAACCCGCTACCACAGGTGGTTGTGTGGCTACCCGATACCCAATTGAATTGAATTACATCGCCAACTACTGCATTTATGGTAGCAGGATTAAATGAAAAATTAGCAACAGCTACATTCCATGTTGTAGCATTGGCTGTACAATGAAATAACAGCGCCAGAACGGCAATGTGAAAAAGTTTCATAATTAGAATTGTTTGGATGATCGATAAAGGCTATCGTTTTTGTAACGAAAAAAAATAAATACTGGTTGCCTTTGATCCTGTTACTTCAATAAAAATTATGACTATTCAGAAAAAGTTCATGGCATGTTATACATAGGGTATGGTATTTAGCTGCTTAAAAAGATGCTGCTTAAAATTATAAACTGTCAGTGAAAAAAGTGTACCAGAATCAGAAAGGTAAAGCCGAATTGAAAATATAAAGTACAAGAGTGCTATCCGCCGCGGCGGACAGGCACAAGCAGCCTGATTAAAATACATATAGCTGCTACTGAGTTTTTTAAATAAATTAAAAGATGCAAAGAATGCCCTCCATAATTTTTTACGGCAAAGCAAAAGCAACGATTTTATTTCCTTTAGCAGTACCTAACTTTTCGCCACCACAGGCCATTACAATAAATTGTTTTCCGTTAACACTGTACATTGCCGGTGTGGCAAACGAAGCAGCTGGCAATTTTGTTTGCCAAAGTATTTTTCCGGTATATTTATTAAATGCCCTGAACATGCCATCTTTGGTAGCCGCAATAAATAGTAAACCATTTTCAGTAACTATCGGCCCGCCATAATTTTCACACCCGGTGGGGTTGGTATCCTGGTTAGGTAAGTTAGGCGTTATGCCCAGAATAGATTGCCAAAGATGCTGGCCGGTGTTTAAATCAATAGCGGTAAGTGTTCCCCATGGTGGTGCAATGGCAGGCATGCCCCGGTCATCTAAAAATTTGGGGTAACCTGTATGGATGTATTTATCAACAGGTGTTTTTGACAGATCAATGGAAACTACTTCCTTTTTTTCTACCCCAAATAAAAAATCAACCAATTGTTGTTTTTCTTCTTTGGATATATTGGAAACACCAGGCATTTTTCCCTTTCCGTTGCTGATAACCTGGAGTACAGTTTGCTGAGTTAGTTTTTTTGCAATGCTGGTAAGGTTGGGAAAGCCGCTGATAGCATTGCCTACACGGTCTTTACCATGGCAGGCAACACAGTGTATGGTATACAATTGTTCCCCTGCTAACGTTGGCGTATTGCCTTCGTTTCTGCCCATTCGTTTACGCTTATTTTTGATAAATTCATTAAATTCTTGTTCCATTTTCATTTTTAAAAACCAGGCCATTTCACTGGCATTAACATACAAAATCCCTTTGTATGGGTCGGCTGCAGCACCGCCATATTCTGCGCCGCCATCGTAACCCGGCAGCATTAAAACGGTATTGGTATCTGGCGGGGCAAATGATCTTTTGTCTGCTGCTATAAAGATTTTTTTAAGCTCTTCTTTATTACCGGCGAAAGGGCTGATATCATTTTCAGTTAACTCAGAGATCTGCCGTGCAAATGGTTTGGGCAAGGATGGCACCGGTTGTGTGGGCCATGCTTCTTCACCGGATAATTTAGAAGGAGGCTCTGCTATTTCAGTAATGGGAAATAATGACTTGCCTGTACTTCTGTCCAGTACAAAAGTGTATCCCTGTTTGGTTACCTGTGCTACGGCATCTATTTGTTTCCCGTCTTTTGTAACAGTTATTAAATTTGGTGGTGCCGGTGGGTCCCTGTCCCAAATATCATGATGGATCATTTGAAAGTGCCATTTATAAGTACCATTATCAGCATTGAGAGCCAATAAACAGTTGGCATAAAGATTAGCTCCCTTTCTATTGCCCCCATAAAAATCCGGAGCTGCAGATCCCAATGGTATAAAGATGGTGCCTGTCTTTACATCCACTGCCGTACCAGCCCAGTTATTTACTGCACCCACATTGATGTTTTTGTAGGCTTCCTTGGGCCATGTTTCATAACCCTTTTCTCCCGGTTGGGGAATGGTATGAAATGTCCAGGCTAATTTACCCGTGCGTACATCAAATGCTTTTACATGGCCGGGTGCAGCGCCTGCATCTTCGGCAACCCTTACCGGCATAATGATTAAATTTTTATAAATGGTTCCCGGTGTGGTGCTGGTGATAAATTTATCTTTTGCTTCATCAGGCAAACCCGTATGTAAATCAACTTTGCCATTATAGCCAAATGTTGAAATCAATTTTCCATCAGTAGCATTCAACGAAATAAGGTTAGATGCAACCGTAATAAATATCCGTTTATCATTACCCTCTTCCCAATAAGCAACTCCCCTGCTGGTGCCATTTGAAGCAAGCGAATCTTTGTAAATCCATAATTCTTTACCGGTTGCTGCATCTAAAGCAAATACTTTTAAAGCTGCTGTTACTCCATATACAACGCCATTCACCATCACGGGGCTCATTTGCATTTGACCGCTATCAGGAGCATCCCAAGTCCAGGCAATAGCTAATTGCTTTACATTGCCGGTATCTATCTGCGCCAATGTTGAGTAATGGTTCCGGTCAGGGCCACCAAGGTATTCACGCCATGTATCGTACTTGTTTTTTTCTGAATTCTTACAGCCAGCGAATAAAAAAATTACTATTATTATTATTATATTTTTCATACAACCCTACATTATTTTGAAATAATTACGGCTTATCATTTAGCATGATAAGCCGTATATTTTTGTGCATTTTATATTTTAATTATGCCACAGGCCTATATTAAAAACAAGCAATTTCACCGCTACTTTTTTAACTTACCCAACTGGTCATTGTAAAACTTTACCGTTTCAATTACGTCTGGCACATTGTGCTCCCAGTTTGATTCATGCTCGATAGAAAACATTCCTTTAAAATTCTGACGTTGTAATTCAGCAAAAACGGGTGCAAAATCAATTACCCCTTTTCCTACTATCGTATCGGCTGCATTTGTTTTATTAAAGGTCACAATATCTTTCAGGTGAACGCCATAAATATGTCCTTCCAGTGTTTTTAAACAATCCACCAGGTTTAACCCATTGCGTGCCCAGTGGCCAAGATCGGCACAAGAGCCGATGTTTGTATGATCTTTAATAGCAGCCAGCACAGAATCAGGATGCCAGTAAGCATTCGGTTTTGGATGATCGTGTATGGCTATTTTTATACCATACACACCTCCAAGGCTATCTGCTAAATCCCACTGTGTTTTTATTGGTTCACTTGTGATATAGCTCAGCCCAAATTCCTTTGCCAGTTCAAAAGTTTTTATCCATTCTTCTTTTGTTCCGGGGGTAGTTACGCCCATGGCGACCATTTGAATATGGTGCAATTGCAAAAGATCTTTCAGTTTTTGCCTGCCTGCAGTTGACATGTTGATGCCAAAAGTATCTTTGCTTGTTTTATCAAAAGGCTGGCCTAAAAAAGCTTCTATATATTTAACCCCTGCACTATCAGCCTTTTCTATTGCTTCGGTTTGTGTAAATAAACGAAAGGTCCACAATTGTACACCAATCTTCCAGTTAGAAGTAACGTTAGCACTATCTATATTATTTATAGTAACTTCTTTTGGTGTGGATGAATTGTTATTACAAGAGACAAAAATAATCAGGGCTGCAATACTGCAGTAAAAAGCAATTTGTTTTTTCATGCTGACAAGTTTATGATTTTAATTTAAAAATAATGAGCCTGTAATGTACTATTAACAATTATTGTGAAAAAATTTTTATTGCACTTTTTCGTGTTCTAATAAACAACACCAGCCTGGTTCAATATTTCCTCCATTATTTTACTTACGGATAAAGTTAACTGGTGCGGCACTTTAGTACTTTGTAATAATCCATTCTCAATGCAATGCATCACTTCTTTTATTTCATGTTCAAAACCATTGCCAACATGCGGCATAGAAAATTGTTGCGTTGTACCATCATTTAAAACAAGGGAGAACGCTGTTGCTTTAAACCAGGGGTTATTAATTTTTATACAGCCTTTTGTGCCGATGATCTCTGCCTCAAGAGGAGTATTAAAATTTATGGTTGATAGTAAATGTGCCGTTTGCCCGTTTGCATACTGCAATACTATATTGGCATATTCATCTACACCAGTTACTGATAGTTTTGATACCGTTTTAATAAGGCTTGGTTCTCCAAAAATTAAGGTAGCTAAAAAGATGGGATAGATACCAATGTCCATTACTGAGCCGCCACCCAGTGCTTTGTTAAACAAGCGTCCATCCAGATCATGCGGCGCTGTGAAACCAAAATCTGCATTTACATATTGCGGCTGACCTATGGTATCTTCTTTAATTAAAGAAAGTATCTTATCAATAAATGGCATGCAAGCTGTCCACATTCCTTCCATGAAGAACAGCTTATTTTTTGTAGCAACATCAATCATTTCTGTTGTTTGTTGCAACGTTAATGACATAGGTTTTTCGCATAACACCGGCTTATTATTTTGCAAACAAAGCAGGCTTTGTTCGTAATGAAATGCATGGGGTGTGGCTATATAAATAATGTCGACGGCTTCATCTTTAACCAGTTCGGTATAACTGTTATACCATTTGGCAGCTTTATATTTAGCAGCAAAGTTTTTTGCATTATCAACATTACGGGAAGCAACCGCATACACTTCTGAACCTTCCGTAAAAGTAATTGCTTCGCAAAATTTGTCAGCAATTCTACCAGCTCCTAAAATACCCCAGCGATAATTTTTTTTCATTTTCCTGTGATGATTTTTTAAATTGATACACGAATTAATACAGCGTATGTTTCTACATTAATAATTTTTATAACCGGATAACTGCAATAACATATTTTCAAAATTGATGTAATCCGTGTTTAAAAATTCGTGCAATAAAATACAATTATAAATGCTTCAACATCCATTTGCTGCAACCAAAATGGACGCTATTGCCCAATGGCCCATTCAAATAATTGAAGCCAAATTTTTCATACACTTTTATTGCCTGTTGCAATTCGGGCATGGTTTCTAAATATACATTTTCAAAACCAAAATCGGTAGCTTTTTGCAGTGAGTTATCAATAATGATTTTGCCAATACCCTTGCTCCTTGCTGCTGGCAGTAAATACATTTTTACCAATTCACATGTATTTTCCGGCAAACCTTCTGTTGGAAAAATTCCGCCACCACCAACCATTTCGCCATTGATAGTTGCGATAAAATAAATGGATAAGGGTTGTTGAAATAGCTCAAATAAATAATCGGTTGTTTCATCATAATACACCGTACCCGGATGGTTGGCACCAAACTCGGCCAATGTACTCCGGATAATTTTTGCCAATGCTGCATTATCGGTTTGTTCAATTTTTCTAATCTGTATTGCGTCCTTCATATTCTATTATTTCTATTGAATAAAATTCTTCCTTTTTTATTTATCCATGAAATAAAAAAACTCGTGGGCTCAATAAAGCAAAGAATAGCGATATCACCAAAAATACAGGAATTCATTGAAGTGTAACTTCGGGCCCGTTGGTTGTACTTCGACAGGCTCAGTATTCACAACAACGGCTCACCAAATTATTTGTATTATTATCATTAAATTGTGAAAGACCAACAAGGTTAAAAACGGCTCACGAAGTGGTCATTGTTGTAGCGTCGAAAAGTAAAATATAAAAATTAATGTTTTAAAAATTTATCAACTGATAAAAAAATAACCGCTGTAAACACAACGGGCATTGTACATTTTATAAAATATGAGTTTACAACAAGCTACAATAAAATTACTTTTTATCTACGGCAATCATCACTGCTCCAAATGCAGGTACCGTAACTTTTATGCCACCTGTAGTAACGGCTGACCGTGCTTTTAATGCGGCATAAGTAACAGGGCCGCCGGCATCCCCGGCAGGCCCATTACCGTTTACCAAAACTTTTCTTGAAAACTCTCCATTATCATTACTGCCTTCAAGGCTGTACCAATAAAATCGGTTGCCGCTATAAAAATTTTTCATTTTCACTTCAACAGTTTGTGCGGTTGAAGAAGTATTAAGGAGCGTAACATTAACCTGTCCTGACGTGTAGGTGGATGCATAAGCCTTTACATTGCCGCTTCCCGCCACCGTTGTGCTAACGAGCCTGTCGCCCAGCATTTTTTGTAAATAATACAGGTAATAAAAGCTGGGACGTGGGCTCCATTTTGCAATGCCGCCAGGTTCATCGCCATTGCTAAACAGCCCGTGATCGTCACCGTTACTCCAGCCATTCAACAAGTCCCATCGTGCAGACATGCCATATTTATTTTTCAACACTTCACCCATAATCAATAAGCCAAAAACCCCGCTGGTATTGGATACCTGTTGTTTTGAACCGGAGGAAAACATGTTCCATTCATCCATGGCTATAGGTTTAATACCTGCACTATAAGACTGCAAGGTTTGCGTTACATATTGCATCATTGTTTGCGGAACGGATAATGCGGACGATAAAATAATATCTGCATTGGCATTAGTGTTGTAAGGCGTAAAATAATTATGCACCACAAAAAAATCTGCCTTGTTATCAATGCCGGGCATCATGCCTGCGTTCCAGGTTTTACGAGTGTTGGTTTGCCATGATTCCGGTGATGGAGCTTCTGCCGTTACAGCACCGATATAAATTTTGCTACCAATTGCAGTGGCTGCTTTTTGCATAGAATCTACAAATACTTTAAAATGCTGTGCGTACAAAGCTCCGGTTAAAAATTCTGGTTGTCCGTCTTTATTGGCAGCTACATCTATGCGGTAACCCCATTCCCAATTGCCATAATTCTCATTGCCTATTTCCCATAGTTTTGTACGGCCATTATCATAGCGTACCCAATCGGCTGCAAGATGTGCTGCATCCGCAACCGGGTTTGTGCCTGTGCCATATCTTGCAAAACCATAGTTGATGGTGATGATGCCTTTGTTGTTTGTTTGCAATAACATGGCATAGTAATTATCCAGGTTGCATTGCCAGTTATAATTTGTTTTTCCATAACTAAAGCCAGCAGGCTCTTTTGTGCCATCATCTTTTGTAAACATAGTGGGTGCACCAGCCGGGTTAACCCCTTGTTCAGCATTCCAGAAATAGGCATCACTTGCACTCCCTCCTGGAAAACGGATGATGTGCGGATGCAGGTTGGTGATGGGTTCAATAAACCTTGTGTCACCGGCTACAGGCCCCATCCACCAAACGGCATTGTGGCCAAACTCTGATAATGGTATTTTGGTGATGATATCAGTGGCATCCACTGTTACTGTATTAGTGGCACTTGCCGCAATGGCTGCCTCGTCATAAGCGGGAGCAGTAAAAGTTTTGGGCTGCCAGTCGTCTAAAAAAAATCCTATGGTATTTGCTGTGGCAGGGTCTGTGCCCGGTTTAATGATTGTATCAGCACCTGTGTTTCCACCACCTACGGGTGGTGTTACCGGACTGGTTGGCGGCGGCGTTTTTTTACAGGAAAAAATTATTACTATCAGTACAAGAGTGAAAGTTTTTAAAACGGGCTGAATGTGAAAGGACATTTATTAAATTTAAAATGATGAACTACTATTTTTCATAAAAATTGCATTTGCCTATTTATTATGCTTAAAATAAATTGGCAGAAAACCTATAATCTGAATAGACATGGAATCAGCAATTTTATATTATCTACCTGTTTATTTATAACGAAATAACTGCAACAGCAAATTGGTTTTAAACCATTAAGCAATAAAAACCTGGCACTGTTACAATAAAACATTCAGCACCAGGTTGAGAAAATTGTTATTTTATATTTTTTATGCTCATGGAAATATAAACTCTAAAACACCGCCTGCCATCTTTTTTACATTCCAAAAACAATGCTATTTATGCTGAAAACGAAGGTTATCTATTGCTACATTTACTTTAGATGTTCCGTTGTTAAATGCAAGGCCAAAATCAGAATCAATTTTAGACAGATCAGTAATAACTTTGGCCCCATCTTTAAAATCTGAAATGGCAACAGTTACCGTTATCCAGCCATTTGTTTTATAAGAACCTGTTACAGCCCAGGGTTTCCAGGCATAAAAGAAATCACCCTCTGACCCTTTTAATCTAAATGCAAATTCTCCTCCCGTTATCGGGTCCATTACATTCACATCAAATTTCATTACATACTGGCTTACGTTTGTACCAATGGCAGCACCGGGAAAATCATTGCCCCCATTTCTCCAGAAGAAACCAGTCCAATTGGTAAGGCTTGCTTCGTTTACCCTAAAGTAACTTCCGGTAACACTTACCGAACCAAGATTTTCGATAGCCCCTTTATCTCCCCACCAGCCATTTTTGCCATCAAAATTAAAATATACCAAACTTGCATCCACCACAGGTTCCAGGCTTACTACGTCACCAACAAATGATAAAGTTTCACCTGATTCTACCGTAAGTGTAGAATTAAGAACAGACAAAGTTATTTTACCTTTAGTTGCTGCGAGCGGTACGTTCACTACAATTTGAGTTGCAGTCTGGCTTACAAATGTGGTTACTGGTGCCGATACCCCACTGAATGACACACTTGCTGCAAGGTTAAGATTGGTACCAGTGATGGTAAGGTTTGTTTCACGAACAACGGGGTTGGGAGATAATGTGGTTACTGATGGTAAACTTAAAACCAGGTCAGCGGCTGATGCTACAGTAAGTGTTGAACCAGCAACCAATGTTATTTTACCCATACTTGCAGAGGCTGGTACTTTAACTACAATTTGAGTAGCAGACTGGCTTACAAATGATGTAACAGGTGTTGTAACCCCGTTAAATATTACCGCTGTAGCAAGGTCAAGGTCATTACCGGTGATAGTAAGATTTGTTTGATGCAAAACAGGGTTGGGGGATAATGTTGTAATGGATGGCAATGTTACCAGCAGCACACTATCGGTTTCAATAGTTAAAGGTTTGGTGCCACCGGAAGAAAGAAGTAATGTACCGCTGCGTGCATTAACCGGCACTTTAATAACCAATTCATTTAAGGACTGGCTTACAAAAGTTGTTTCAGCAATATCTTTTGCAAATTTCACTTCTTTTACCCAGTTCAGGAACTCTCCTTTAATGGTAATATTCTCTCCAGGCCTGACTTTGGCAGTCATAGAGGTTATGGTAACCGGTACTTTAAAATTTATTTTTGTTTTTGATACCACATTCCCTCCAGGTGTTTTTAGTGTTGCATAACCCTGCTCTGTTGAAGCTGGTATAACAAATACAATCCTTTCAGATGTATGTTCTGTAAATGAAGCAGCAGGAACCATAGCGCCTGTTAAATCTACCTCAGTAACCTTATCAAGGTTGTTGCCAATAAAGATTATATTTTCTCCATGCTTTGCACCCGTTGGGCCAAAACTCAGCAACTCTACTTTACCCGAATTCTCAGGCGTATTTTTTTTGCAGGAGCTTGTTATTCCGGCAATCATAAAAAAACATAGCAGGGAAAGCAAGGGTTTATTAAATATTATTCTGGTCATTTTTTTAAATTTTTGATGTAACTATTATGAAACATTGTTGCCTACTTTTTGATAACCTTTGGCACAACCCTAAAATTGTCAAAGCTGATATCCGCATCAAGTACACCAGGCCCCTGAATCAATATTCTTGTCCAGTAACCGTCAGGGTTTATTGATGGCTTTACTTTATAACTTGCTACTACTTCTTCAAATGGAATCACTACTGTCTGCCATTGGCCTTTTGTATCAAATGGAGGCTTCCATTGATAGGCATCATTATCTTGTGAATTCAATCCTACATTTATTCTTATAATGCTGTTATTATATGGTTTAAGTGTATTGGCTTCAAACTTCAGGTTGTAATCTGATGGTTTAAGTATGGCTGCATCCGGAATATTTTTGCTCTGAATGGGCATTGCAGATGCAGGGCCGCCCGCTATTTCATTCCAGCTCCATTCTCCTAATTGTTTGCTTACACGAATATAATTTCCATTGATTTTTGGAGGATCATTTGGCCCTGGATTACTTACTACATAAGAAGCATTCCACCAACCTTCATAAGGATCGCTGCTGATAAAAATATTCCTATTGTCTTTAAACCAAAAATCAGAAACGGTTTCTCCGAAATTAGTAGTTACAGTAATGGAACCAGCTTGTGCACCTGTTGGTACTCTTACTTTTATTATTTTATCTTCAACAGATACCAATTCTCCAATAGGACCTCCGGCAAACTTTACTGTAAGTGGCTTGTAAAAGAAATCGCCTCTAATGGTTGCCACATCTCCCTCATTTACAAACTCAGACACCATATTGCTTACTAACGGTTCACTTATTTGAACCTTGAAATTATACAGCAAAGAATCCCCACTGGAAAAATATATCTTTAACTTATTACTGATTTCTATTGGAATTGGGCTGGGTACACTAACCAGTATAGAAGTATTGGTAACATACGTTGGTGTTAAAGAAGCCTTCTGATCGTTAAACCATATTGCTACAGCGTCCTGTAAATTTTCGCCTATTATGGCTATAAGTTTGCCCTGGCTGGCGCCAACAAGCAATGAGTCCGATGATTCAGGATTGGTGACCCTGACATATTTTATTGCCGGCACAGCTTTGTTTGAAACACTATCCTTTTTACAGGATGTGGTGATACTTATCATGGCTATCGCTACGGTAAGCAATACTATCAATTTGTTTATTCTTTTCATTTGATTTACAAATAATATTATGAAATGATTTTTATTATGGATAATCAACTGCAGGTTTAGAAAGATTAGGTGCCTGGCTTTTTTCCTGCGCAGGAATGGGCAACAAAAAGTTTCCTGAATTGGCGGTTATTTTTCTTTCTGTTGTTGCCCAGGTAGTTTTTTTAAATGTCCACAATGTTGGATTGGGAAAAACGTCAGGAGTAATATTATATAAACCCCTGTCTTGTGAATTTAAAATTGAATACGCTTTATCAGGGTTATAATAATGAAGGCTAACCAGGTCGTACCAGCCCATCCCTTCCATAGCAAACTCAATAAACCGCTCTTTTAAAATAACATCTAAAGTAAGCGGCGTTGGAGTGCCAGAAACAGGATCTGTTATTGTAAAGGGTGCCAGTCCGGATCTGGTGTGTACTTTATTAAAAAATCCTACTGCAGTAGCATCGCTTGTAAAAGCACTGTTACCCAGAGAGGCTTCGGCATAGATAAGGTACATCTCTGCTAATCTTAGCATGTAAGTATTGTTAGGATAACGTTGCGCTTCAACAATAAATCCCAAATCTTCCGACTTCCCTACTACATATTTTTTGATGCTTGCATAATTTACATCTCCGCCAGTGTTAGGAAAAATTAATTTTTGTTTACCAGCAGGGTTAACTGTTACTGGTACTGCCTGTGTTATTTCGGGATAATTCGCTCCGGGTAACATGAAGGTGGCCTTTAACCTTTGGTCAAGTGTGCGCCCTTTTAACATGGTATCACCAGATGCTGTAATGCCATCATATTGACTAAGCATCCACCAGGTAGCACCCTTATCCCCACCCCATCCTTCAACACTAATATCAGCGCTAAAATTTAGGTAAGATGGTGTGCTGTTTCCTACACCATATCCGGGGTCGCCTGGCAAAGCAACCCATTGCAATTCAAATAAAGATTCAGTGCCATTATCATAAGGATATTTAAATAAATCAGCATAGTTATTTAGCAAGCTCCGTCCGCTGTTGTTAATTACCCTCTGGGCATAATATTTTGCACTGTCTAAAAATACCTGGTTTCTAACTCCACCAGTGGCCTCCACCCCCGCCCTGGTTAAATAAAAACGGGCCAACATACCTTCGGCACTCCACTTTGAAATTCTTCCTGTTGCCTGTGGGGTTTCAGGCAAGTCTGCCGCTACAGCTCGCATTTCTTTAGTTATAAATTTCCAAACACTTTTTGCTGTATTTTTATTTACGGTTGTATCATTCAATAGTGCAATATTATTTTCTATTACAGGAACATCTCCCCAATTCATAGTTAAATAACGATACGCAACAGCCCTCATAAATCTGGCTTCTGCAATAGCTATTTTTTTAACCTGTGGAGAAACTGCCGGGCCGGCGTATTTATTAATATTGTTGATGGCAAGGTTTGACTGGCCTACCACAATAAAGAATGAACGCCATGCGGCCCCATTTTCCGGGGTAATATCTGTTGTATTAAAAAGTACATTACCCCTGTCATTGTAGGCGGAGAAAGCTGTTCCAGACCTAAAATCGCCAAGATTATAAGAAGCCTTATCATTGTAATCGAACCATACTTTGCTATATAACAAACTTGTGGCTGCCATCACCTGTTCATCGTTTTGATAAAAATTGGCATCAACAATTGAATCAGTGGGCGGCTTTTCAAGAAAATTTTTTTTGCAGCCCAATGATAATATTACAACTGGAATAATCAAGGCAAGCAGAAAATGTATGCTGTTTTTATTTATCTTCTTCATTTTAAAAAATTTAAAAATTTACATTTAAGCTAAATGTATAAATAGGGGTTAGAGGGTAACGGCCATTATCAAGACCAATAGCCTGGTTGCTTGTATTGGCATTGGCGCCTACATAAGATCCTACTTCCGGATCAAAACCAGAGTAACCGGTAATAGTGGCTACATTCTGGGCTCCAATCGTAGCTCTTATTCCCCTTATCAATTTTTGCCTTGCCATAAAGGACGCAGGCAGGTTATACGATATTGAAACATTTTTAAGCCGCACAAATGATCCATCTTCCACCCATTTACTGCTGGCAGTGCCATAATTATTATCATTGGCAATTTGAGAATTGGTTATTCTCGGAACATCCGTTCCCTTGTTAATAATCATGGGCATTCCGTTTTTATCAGTTCCCAATCTTGCATAATCCATGGCAGATACCAATAAATTACGGCTGGTATAAATGGTAGATGCTTCACTGTTTATTTTGGCTATATGATTGTAAATATCATTTCCAAAAGTTCCGGTAATCAGTATGCTAATATCAAATCCTTTGTAAGAAAATGAATTGGTGAAACCACCAAAAAGTTTTGGCCAGGGGTTACCAATATTTGTTTCATCATGAAAATCAATGATGCCATCAGGGACACCCTTAGGGCCACTAATATCTTTATACTTTACATCCCCTATCCAAACATGGTCAACATCTGCAGGCAGTCTTGCTCCATTATTATCAACCCTTACAGCACTTTTATTTATTTCATCAACAGATTGAAACAATCCTTCAGCAATATAGCCGCGGAACAACCATGGGGCCTGCCCTACTGCTGAACGTTGTGTCCAGTTATCAAGCCACCAGGAAGTACGATCAACAAAGGCGGCATCAGAATAAAATTTCTTAATTTTTGTCTCAAAGCTTGACAGGTTTAGATTTGTTTCCCATCTAAAATCTTTATTGTTAACATTGGTTGTATTTATTGTAATGCCCCACCCCTTAGTTTGTAAGGCTCCAATATTTACTGTTGGGTTGCCAACAGAGCCGGTGCCACTTGTTCCCATATACCATGGTAAAGGATTATCCATAATAAGGTTGTTGCTATTCTTAATATAATAATCAGCCTCTATCGTGATCCTGTTTTTTAAAAAGCCTATGTTGATACCAGCGTTATTGGTTTTAGTTTCTTCCCATTTCAAAGCCGGGTTACCATACCTGCCTGGTAAAAAACCAGTACCCAAATCTGAAGGGCTTGTATTTAAAGGGGAATAAATACCACCGCTTCCCTGGTTACCGGTAAGGCCGATTTCATACCGCAGTTTCAGTTCACTTATTGCCGGTAGCTGAAAAAATTTTTCCTGCGAAATCCGCCATGCCCCTGATACCGATGGAAAAGTTCCCCACCTGTTTTCAGGGCCAAAATTGGATGACCCGTCTTTTCTAACGGTACCTGTTACAATATACCTGTTATCATAATTGTAGTTAATTCTGCCAAGATAAGATTCCATAGCCCAGGGCCCTGACCCACCACCATTTGTGCCAGGGGCTGCACCCGCATTAAGATCAAAAATATTATTGGTAAGAAAACCAGATCTTCTGGCACTGATATTTTCCCATTTAGAATTCTGAGACTCATGACTAACCATCAAGCCTATACTATGTTTACCAAATTGTTTATTATATTCTAAAAGCTGGTTCCAGTTCCAGTAAGTATTCATACCAATATTATTGCTTAAGGTAGCAGAAGTATTTATTGCCCAGCCAATAGCGTAGGTAGGATTAAAATACAATGCGTTTGAGTAATTAATATCGGTATTAAATGAAGTACGGAAA
>JANYFT010000014.1 GCA_025359625.1 Ferruginibacter sp. | reverse complement strand
ATAATATTTAGCCAGATGTTTCCGGTACGGTAATACACCCACCCCAATACAAAGCCTAATGCAAACCTGCTTAAAAATCCCAGGTAAGAACCATGCACCGCACTAAAAATAATGGAAGTAATTACAATGGCTACAATGGGCATTTTAAACCATCGCGATAATAAATTTTGCAGCCCACCCCTGAACAAGGTTTCTTCAAATACCGCCGGTAAAAACGCAATCATTACCACTGAAACCAGGTAATCAAAAAAGCTATCCATCCGGGCAATAACCATTACCTGTTTATTATAATCTTCCTCTGCGTGCTTAAAGTGTAAAAGGGTTGCCTTAGACCAGGGCAGCATTTCTGTTAACTCCTGCAATGCACCAACAATGGGCAAACAGGCAAGCATGATTAATACCACAACAAGAGCTTGTTTTACATCTACCTTATGATTAAAACCCAGGTGCATAAACGGTTTTTTATGGCAAACAAGGGCATAAAAAAATGGCGGTAAAAAAAAGAGAAAAAAAGTACTTATAAACTGCATCCATCTTAAGGCAGTAGCATTTTGAGGCACTAATAACTTATCCATTATAGCAGCAGAAGACCCGCCACTAAAATCTTTTATATTTAATTTTCCTAACAACGGAAGCAAACTTGCGAGACCGCCAACGATAAGCCCTACCCCCAAAAAAGCTGTTAAAACTCCCAACTGACTCCAGTAATTAAAACGTTTGGTTGCAAAATGCGCCATAGTGATTGCTTATAAGTGCGTAAATTTACAACCTAAAAAGTTTACAGTTTATAGTTTATTGTTTTGGGTGAACGAATAATTTTCCGGCATAGTACAAACAATAAACACAAAACAGTAAACAAAAAACATACACTATGCCTTCGATCGGTAACATATCACTTCCTGAGTTTCCTTTATTACTTGCCCCCATGGAGGATGTAAGTGATCCGCCTTTTAGGGCTGTGTGTAAAGACAAGGGCGCTGATTTGATGTACACAGAATTTATATCTTCAGAAGGATTGATCCGTGATGCCATCAAGAGCCGACAGAAGCTTGACATTTTCGATTACGAAAAACCTGTTGGCATACAGATTTTTGGTGGCGATGAAGAAAGCCTTTCCCTCGCTGCAAAAATTGTAGACGCTACCAACCCGGATCTGCTGGATATTAATTTTGGCTGCCCTGTAAAAAAAGTAGCCATGAAAGGTGCCGGTGCCGGTGTGCTAAAAGATATTGATTTGATGGTGCGTTTAACTGCTGCCGTTGTAAAATCAACTTCGCTGCCCGTGACTGTAAAAACCAGATTGGGTTGGGATGATGAACACAGGAATATTGAAGAAGTGGCAGAGCGCCTGCAGGATGTGGGCATTCAAGCATTGGCGATCCATGGCCGCACCAGGAGCCAAATGTACAAGGGCCATGCCGATTGGGAACTGATTGGGAAAGTAAAAAATAACCCCAGAATTAACATACCCATTTTTGGTAATGGAGATATTGACAGCCCACAAAAAGCATTGGAATACAAAAATAAATTTGGCGTAGATGGCATCATGATTGGCCGTGCCGCTATCGGTTATCCGTGGATATTTGAAGAGATAAAACATTTCCTGAGAACGGGCGAACATTTACCATCACCCACCATTGAAGACAGGGTGGAAGTTTGTAAAAAACACCTGCATAAATCTTTTGAATGGAAAGGCCCGGTGGTAGGTATTTTTGAAATGCGCCGCCATTATGCCAATTATTTAAAAGGCTTGCCGGGCATTAAAGAATACCGGTATCAACTGGTAACCTTAAAAACGGTGGAAGAAATTGATGCCGTGCTGGATGAAATTGTAACCAAATATGCCGGTTACCAATTTGAAAAAACGCCGATTGAATTAATTAACTATCATGAAAAATGCCCGGTGTAATCAGCACCTTGCCTCTTTCTTTTTTTTACCCAATTTACCCATCGCAATTACTTTGTTGATGCAGGCAGTTGCATCAGGTACTTTACAAGCAGTGTCACCCATATTGATAGTTACAACACTAATTTCTTTTGCAATTTTTTAGCAGTATCACTAAGGGCGGCAACATAACATCCTGTTGAAATAATAAAACTATTCATAGTATATTTTATCCTGTCAGGGGATGTGTGAATTTTTGTTGCAACAAGTTTCATTAATGCTTCCAGTTTTTTTATATCCAGTGAAGCATCGGATTGTATGGCTACAATGTTTGCGAGTGTCGACCATCCGGAAGAAGCAACCTGTTCATTTTTTGATTCAATCCATTCCTGGGCAAGTTCCCAGCCATGCGTACTTTCGGCAGCAATCCAGGCAACGGTGTATTCACTGATCATTTGCCAGCGGGCATTTTTGGCCCAGCCTGTCAGATCTTTTTTACTCATTTTTGTTTCATCAGCTATAAGTCCTGCAAGGTATTGTGCATCTCCATTTCCGGTAGCAAACAATTCCAGGGAGAGGGAATAATCTTTTTTAATTTTCTTTTGAATAGGTTTCATATCACCCACCTTAACACCAAAAAAAGGCTCTTTGGCACCGTGCCGCAACAAAGTATTCTTCGTTTGCTCAGAACCTAAATTTTTCAGTAACTTCATCACTTCATCTTTTTGCATAAAAATATTTTTATGTTTAAGTAATTGGTTAATAAAATTATTGGCCAAACAAACACAGCAGCAATGTGGAGCTGCATTGGCGTCGCACTCTTCTACAATTTCAGCTTCCTTGAACTCTCCCTAAACTCGTAACAATTGCAGTTAATTGCAGGGCTTTAAAAGGTCAGCATCAATCTATTTCAACAAATTATTTATTGTAATTATCAACAAAAGAATGAATGCCCTTTGTATAATGTGTTGCTCTTTGCTCAGCAAAAAAATCAGCGCCTAAACTTATAGCAGCTTCTATTGCCAGGGCTATGCCAAGGCCAACCCAAAAACTTTTATCTATATTATTACGATAATAAAAAAACAATCCAAGTCCCAATAACAATAATGCAATTTCTGTGTACCGGTAAATTATAAAATTTTTATTCACTTTTTCCATCCTCGGAATTTCTTTGTATTTCAATTCATCAGGGTTCATATCATAAGCATAAACATTTCGTTTGCGGTCTTCATCACATCTTTTATAAACCGTATAACCCACTACCAGGTGCAATATGCCAACTATTAAAAAGGGGAGGGCAAATCCTTTGTGCCAGTTGGTTTTAAGGTAAAAGAAAAATACCAATGCCAGCAAAACAGCCGCAATACCGATGATGATAAATAAGAGGCTTTCATTTTTTTCAGCGTTAAAATATTTTTCAATTTCTGCTTTGGTAAACATATCAACTGGTTTTAAAAATTAATTTGATAAATCCTGCAACAGAAACCAGGCACCATATACCTTCGAGGATAATGAAAGGTACATAATTAATTAAGAGAGATGCATAGCAGGCAAGTCCGGCACCAATGATGTTCATACAAAAAAATAACCGGCCATCTTTAGGTATCAAAGAAAAAGTATTAAAAAAATAGGCCAATAATATAAGTCCTACGCCGGCGGCCCCAATAATGTCGTTAAAGTTCATTTGATATTTTTTATTGTTGCACTATCAAACCTGCATCTTGTAAAGCGGTGATAGCTGTCTGTAATTTTTCTTGTTTTACGAGGATATAATCTGTTTCGTACGTAGCAATTACGCAAAGGTTTACACCAGCATTAGCCAGTGCAGTAGAAAATTTTGCGGTAATGTCTGTAAGGGATAAATCCAGTACAGCAGCTATTTTCAATAGCCGCCAGTCGCCATCCTGTTTTACAATGGCAGGTACATATTGGCTTTCACACACCACAGATAGTTCATCCCTGGTTTTTGAGATAGTGTAAAAATCCGATGATAAAGCCCATGATGGAATAGCGTCTTCAGGAGCAAGCCTGCATAAACTGAATATGCCCTCTGCCAAAATAAAAGTCAACTGATTCATGCAAAAAATTTATCCAGTAAAGTAAAAAAATCTTTCTTGTTTTTCATCAGATACTGATAGCTATTTTGTATTGCTGGTTTTGATTGTATATATTTTCCTGCTTCTTCCAGTTCTTTCCCGTCATGCTTTATCATATCGTCAATAATAACCTGGTTCATTTCGAAATGAAATTGTAAGCCCAATACAGTATTACCTATCAGGTATGCCTGGTGTTGGCAAGCCTGGGAAGATGCTATTAATTTTGCGTTGGTTGGCAAATCAAATGTATCGCCATGCCAATGGAAAACAGTGTAGGGATTGGTAAAATGATTAAAAAGCGGATGATTCAATGCACCACCTGAAAATTGAACAGGGAAGAAGCCGATCTCTTTTTCGTTGTTTGGATATACTTTACTGTCAAGAGCAGCAGCAATTAATTGTGAGCCGAGGCATATACCGATCACTTTTTTGCCAGCATCAATTACTGCTGCTATCAATTCTTTTTCTTTGCTGAGCCAGGGATATTCTTTTTCTTCATCCACATTCATATTACCACCCATTATTATCAGGGCATCAATATTTTTTAAATGAGGCAACACAAAACTATCTTCAAAAAAATAGGTGTAGTTAATTGAATGATGATTTTCTTCAGCCCAATCTTTAATTGTACCCGGGTTCTCAAAGGCAACGTGTTGAAGGCAATAGATGTTCATGATGTTCTTATTTTAAGATCAATTTCCGGTAACGGCATTGATCACTTCTTTTGACAAGGGGGAAATGCCGGGGTCAAAATAATTAGTTAATTGGCCTTTGTCATTAACCAGGTATTTGGAAAAATTCCAGGATGGAACCTTAGCATTCCAGCCATTGCCTTCAGGGTTGGTAAGCCATTTAAAAACCTTGTTTTGCTGGCCGGATCTTATCACAATACTTTTTGCCATGATGGGAAATGTAACACCGTAATTTTTTTTACAAAATGCAGCGATAGCATCATCGTTTCCTTTTTCCTGCTCTTTAAAATCATTGGCAGGGAAAGCGAGTATTTCTAACTGCCCTTTATATTGCTGATATAATTTTTCAAGGTCTGCATACTGGTCAGTATAACCACAGTCGGATGCAGTGTTCACCAGCAATACTTTTTTACCTTTTAAGCTTGCGAAGTTCAATGTACTGCCATCACCTAAAGTTGTTTGCAACGAGTAAAAAGAAATGGGTGCCTGGATAGATTCATTTTTTAAATTAACAATGTTGGAACCTGTTATTTTAGTGATCCACATCAATGCAGGATAAAATGCTTTTAATAGTTTTTGTCTTGCTGTCATGTTGGTTGAATTTCTGTTTACATAAATGGAGTAAACTGCAATAATAATGATGCATACTACAATTGCCTTTGCTATTTGTTGTAACCGCTTCATTTGATCAGCCATTTAAAAATTTGCAATTTCCCTTTGTAGCTTGGGTATTTTGCATTGGGGTCAAACCAGGTAGGTGTTTTTAAAATTCCCTTTTTATGACTAAATGTTTCAAAAGAAAATTTGCCATGATAGCTGCCGGTGCCACTAAATCCCCTGCCACCAAAAGGCAACTCATGATTGGTTAAATGTAATGCCACATTGTTTACACAACCTCCACCAAAAGGGATGGCATTAATCCATTTCGTTTCCTTTTTATTGCTGGAAGTAAACACGTAAAAAGCCAATGGGTTTGGATTATGGGCAATAATAGCTGTAGCCTCTTCCATGGTTGTAAAAGATATAATGGGTAATATAGGACCGAATATTTCGTCTTTCATAATGGACGAATCCAGCGATATATTTTCCATTATGGTAGGTTCAATATACAATTGTGCTTTGTCTGTTTTGCCACCAGCAACAATAGTTCCTTGCTGCAAATAATTTAGCAGGCGGTCAAATTGCTTTTCGTTTATAATGCGCCCATAATCATAACTATCTTTTGCCTCGTTCCCCAAAAACTGCAACAGGGCTTTTTTAATTGCAACAATAAGCGCTTCTTTTTGTGATGCATGCACCAGTACATAATCCGGCGTTACACACATTTGCCCAGCATTTGAAAACTTGGCCATTGCAATACGTTTTGCTGCTACAGTTATATTGGCATCCTCTTCCACAATACAGGGACTTTTTCCACCCAATTCCAAAGTAACCGGCACTAAATTTTTAGCCGCCATCTGGTAAATGATCTTACCCACCACAGTACTGCCAGTATAAAAAACATGGTCAAACACAAAGTTGTTCATCATCTCAGGTATTACGGTGGCTCCATCTCCTTCAATAAATAAAACATATTGTTCTTCAAAAGTTTCTGCAATTATTTGCTTCATTATGGCTGCAGTTGCAGGGGCAAATTCTGAGGCTTTTAATACTGCACAATTACCTGCTGCTATAGCTCCTACCAAAGGGGTAAACAATAATTGCAATGGGTAGTTCCATGGGCCAATGATCAATACCGTGCCCAAGGGCTCTTTTATAATGTAACTTTTAGAGGGGATATTCAGTAAGTTGGTACTTACACTATCCGGCTCCATCCATTGTTTTAAATGTTTTAGTGTGTGAGAAATTTCTGATAATAAAAAACCTGTTTCCGTAACCCAGATCTCTTCCGGGCTTTTTTTAAGGTCTTTGTACAAGGCATCCTGTATTGCCTGTTGGTACTTTATAACCGTTTCTTTTAGTTTATTCAGTTTATCTTTTCTAAAAAAATAGTGCCTGGTAATACCGGTTTCAAAATACTCCCGCATTTTTAAAAGATCATTTATAACTGGCATAACAATAAATTTGCAGCAAGGTAATTAAAACCATTGTTATGACAGATGAACACTACATGCAACACGCCCTAAAAGAAGCACAGAGGGCTTTTGATGAAGATGAAGTGCCCGTCGGTGCTGTTATTGTAATGAACGAACGCATTATTGCACGAGGTTATAATCAGGTAGAAAAGCTAACGGACAGCACAGCACATGCAGAAATAATTACCCTTACTGCGGCATTCAATTTTTTGGGCAGTAAATATTTGCCTGAAGCTACTTTGTATGTAACCGTGCAACCTTGCCTGATGTGCAGCGGCGCTTTATATTGGAGTAAAATTGGCCGCATTGTATATGGTGCAGAAGATGAAAAAAATGGATATAAAAAAGTGGCAGGAACTACGTCACCCTTTCATCCTAAAACATTAATTGCGGAGGGTATTTTAAAAGATGAGTGTGCTCAACTAATGAAAGACTTTTTTAAAGCAAGGCGATAAGCCTATGCCCTCATCCATAAACGGGAGCTATCTAATGTTTTCAATAATTATGATCATTTTAAAGAAGCCTTAAAGGATAATCAGTTTTTTCTTTACAACTTTATTTTTTTCGCTCACTGAAATAAAATAAATGCCGGGTTGCAACAACAGAAACATCGCTATTTCTTCAGTGCCATTTGTTAACAACCTATTGTCTTCTCTCCATACTTTACCTTTTGTATCAGTAATTTTTACAATGGCCATGCCTGGTTCAAAACCAGTAACACTCAAAGAAATTTTATTTTTCGCAGGATTGGGATAAATTTTTAAAGATGCAATTAACAGATTAGGTGGGTGGATAATTTTTGCGGCAAAAAGACTGTCTGCCACTTTTGAAAAACTGATTTTTTTTTCAGCAGGTTGGCAAAAACAATTAAGAACAATAAAAGAAGATAAAATTAATAAAGACGATTTAAGCATAGAATTTTTTTAATGGGAAAATACACTTAGCAATTACCATGTCAATTTTTCTTAAAGTTTTCTTAAAAAAAAATGAAACGGATTGTATTTGTAAACTAAACATAAGCCCTTTAAATTTGTATAAGAAATCAGTATTTACATTTTCAACAATCATAAAACAAAACACACCATGGCCTTTACACTACCGGCACTACCTTATGCACACGATGCATTAGAGCCACATATTGACACCCTAACCATGCAGATACATCATGGTAAACATCACCAGGCTTATGTAGATAACCTGAATAAAGCCATTGCTGGCACACCAAACGAAGGCAAAACAATTGAAGAGTTGGTAGCAGTTGCAGGCACAATTAGCCCCGTTGTAAGAAATAATGGCGGCGGTCACTGGAATCACAGTTTCTTTTGGGAGAGCCTTGCACCCAATGCAGGAGGAGCTCCATCAGGAAAATTGGCGGATGCTATTACAGCGTCATTCGGTTCTTTTGATGCATTTAAAGAAAAATTTGCAGCTGCAGGCGTTGGCCGCTTTGGAAGTGGTTGGGCATGGCTGATTGTTAAAGATGGTAAGCTGGACATTTCTTCTACCCCCAACCAGGACAATCCATTAATGGATGTGGCAGAAGTAAAGGGTATGCCTGTTTTAGGTTGCGATGTTTGGGAACATGCGTACTATTTAAAGTACCAAAACAAGCGTGCTGATTATTTAGTTGCTTTTTGGAATGTTGTAAACTGGAGTAAAGTATCAGAGCGTTTTGGGGCTATTTCAAAATAAAAGAACTAAATATTTATTGTAAGCTGCAAATAATTTTGCAGCTTTTTTTATGAGTAATTCCTGCCAACGCAAGTGTAAATAATTCTACAATAATCAACTAATAGAAAAGGAATAATTCATTTTTATACTCAAATTTTTAATGGCAACATTGTTGGTGTAAGAGATATTTCATACAAACATTATTCATTTAAATTTTATTTTATGCCATTTATTAAATCACCTCAAAATAATGCCGAACCAATTAATATTTATTACGAAGACTCTGGCAAGGGTAAGCCAGTTGTTTTTATTCATGGCTGGCCTTTAAGCGGAGCTATGTGGGAATACCAGGTGACACAATTACCACAACAGGGGCTTAGGTGCATTACCTACGATAGAAGAGGTTTTGGTAAATCAGATCGTCCATTTGACGGGTATGATTACAATACACTTGCGGGAGATTTAAAAGCATTGCTGGATGAATTGGACCTGAAGGACGTTACACTTGTTGGATTTTCAATGGGTGGTGGGGAGATAGCGAAATATTTTTCTCTTCATGGAGGTGCACGGGTTTCAAAAGTTGTACTGGTGAGTGCAGTTGTTCCTTATATGCTTCAAACTGAGGATAACCCTGATGGAGTGCCTCAGGAGATGTTTGATGTAATGACTAAAGGAATGATTGATGACCGGCCCGGATTTATGGAAACTTTTAATAAAGATTTTTTTGGTGTATCAATGATCAATCATCCTGTAAGCGATGCTTTTTTGGCAAATAGTTTAACCCAGGTAATGATGTCTTCTCCGGTTGCAACATTGCAATGTGCGAAGTCATTTTCTACTACAGATTTCCGACAGGACGTGGTGAAAATTAATGTGCCTACACTGATCATTCATGGAGATGCTGATAAGACCGTGCCCATAAAGGCAACCGGTGAAGAAAGTGCAAGACTTATCAGTGGAGCTTCATTTATTGTGTATGAGGGTGAGCCACATGGCTTATGGTATACAGCAAAAGAAAGATTAAACCAGGATATCTGCGATTTTATATTAACTCCGCCGGGAATTAATGGTGATAGATTTGAAGGAGGAGAAAATGTCAAAGACGAGAACGAAAAATATCACACTGTTTAACAGGCAGGATTGTTGACATCCGGATTTGTTTCTTTACCATTCTGCGAAAGCATCTCAATGTTTTTGCAAAATGGTTTTTTTATGGCACCGGGTCATGCCCATGGCCACCCCAGGGATTGCAATGTAAAATTCTTTTGCCTGTAAGCCAAAGGCCCTTTATTGGTCCGTATTTTTTTAAAGCTTCAATGCCATATTGCGAACAGGTAGGTATGTAGCGGCATTTACTGCCCAGCCATGGGGAAATAACCCACTGGTATAATTTTATTAAAGCAATAAAAGGAAAACTACATATTTGCTGAATTGTTTTCATTTACTATTTTTTTCAGCCGCTCCAAAACAGCAACTATTTTTTCAACAACAAATAAGTAAGCAGGTATTTCCTTTGCGGTGTAAATAATAAAAATGGCTAACGGTTTATCACTTTGCTCAAGGCCTTTTTGCAAATCATTTTTTTGTAAACGATAAGCTTCCTTCATCAAACGCCGGATACGGTTTCTATCCACCGCTTTTTTAAAATGTTTGGTGCTTACTGTAAACCCGGCCTTTAAAAAACTATCGCTTGTTGATGGTAGGTATTTCCAAACAACCCTAAATGGAAAAAAGGAAAATGATTTGCCTTCTTTAAACAGTTGATCTATTAGTTTGCGGCTTTTAAGGCGCTCTTCTTTACCGAGTGTATATCGTATTTGATTTTGCAACATAACAAAAATAAAAAAAGCCTTCCAAAAGGAAAGCTTATATTTTTATACTCCAGGTTCCCGTAAAGAGAAGGAGATGCTATTTTTTTCCGAAACGTTCGTCTGAAACAGTCAGTTTTACACGGCCTTTTTTGCGACGGCTGGCTAATACCTTACGGCCATTAGCAGTTTGCATGCGCTGACGAAACCCGTGTACATGTTTTCTTCTGCGTACATGTGGTTGATATGTTCTTTTTTTACCTGGCATTGTATTAAGTTTTTCCTTTTACAAAAATTATTTACTAAAGCATTTTAATCTACATTCATCAGGGCACCATCCCTGCTGCTTGTGAAAGGACGGCGAAGGTAAGGGAAAATTGTGATTTGATATTAGTGATGTACAATTTTTTTTATCATTAAAGTGCCAAATGTATTGAGTTCACTGGTTTCCCGTAAAAGATGGATGCTTTTTGATTAAAATCTTCGGTAGAATCGGTGGTATAAAAAACAGACTTACCATTTTTAGTACAATTAGCTGCTATTTCCGAATGCCTTGCCAGGTAACTAACCAAACTATTGGCAACAATTTCACCTTGTGATAAAATGGTAATACCTGTGGGTATAGCAGCCCTTATTTTATTGATGAGTAAAGGATAATGTGTGCAGGCCAGCAACAGCGTATCTATTTCAGTTGATTGGGCAAGTATCTGATCAAGGTATTTTTTTATAAAGTAATCAGC
>JANYFT010000006.1 GCA_025359625.1 Ferruginibacter sp. | reverse complement strand
GTCAATTTCTTTTTCATAAATTCATGATTGTCCTTCACGTCTTTTGGGAAGTCACCAAACCAATGAAAACTGCCGGTAGTGGCACCTTTCACAGAGTAAGCCCTGATAAATTCATTTGCTTCCTCTTTGTTAAATGATTCTTTTAAAGGAGTTACTGTAGTCCAGAAATCTGTAAAAAATATTTTTTCCTTACCGGCTACCACCTCGCCGGCAGCCGGACGGGCAAAAAAACCAAAGTGCCATACGGTGGTATATAACTTTGTCCATATTGGTTCAACGCCCGGAATCAACGCATCCATCAAGGCAAGTTTTTTAACTTCATTTTCAAATTGTGCTGCATAGGAATACGCTACCATTAAACCAATATCATGACCGGCAAGATTGATGCTTTTATACCCTAATTTTTTTACCAGCTCATGAATGTCTACCGCCATTGTTTTCTTATCATAGCCAGCATCAGGTTTATCAGATTCACCTACACCTCTAAGATCCGGGGCTATCACAGTAAAGTGTTTTGAAAGTTCCGGCAGTAGCCGGTTCCACATATACCAGTTTTGTCCAAAGCCATGTAACAATACTAAAGGCTCCCCTTCGCCACCAATAACATAATGAATGTTTACTCCATTAACATTGGCAGTCTGGTGTTTGAAATTTGAGGGCGGTGCTGCAGGCTGAACTGATGACTGCTCTGTAGTTGAAACAACTACTGCACTGTCTTTATTCGCAGGTACGGTTTTACCTTCATTATTACAGGATGTCATAAAAAATAATGAAAGAGATGATAAAAAAAGCGAAAGCAATTTTTTGCTAATTGTCTTCCTGCTTAATTGAATGGTAGTAGTGCGCATAATATTATTTTTAAGTGGTTATATTTTTTTTAAAAACTTGAAGGCCCGTTGCTATTTCCCCATATTTGCTTTAATATCTTTATAAGCATTTGGAATATTAAAATTGGAATGAAGCCAGTTAAACAAAACATAGCCTTTGTTGAACTCCTGCATTTTTACGGATTGAATGGTGGCTTCAAGTGTGAGTCCTTTATTAACCGCATCTTCTACACTTTTTTTCAATGCTGCTACGTAATCAATGGTAAATTTTATCCCTTCTTTATTTGTAATCCTTCCGTGCCCGGGAATTACAACGGCATCCTCCGGTAAAAAATCATACATCTTTTTAAGATTAGCAGCGGGTTCCAGAAAGTAGCCATCGAATAGCCAGGGTATTGCCGGACTCTCTGCAATAAAAGGATTGCCTGCCCAAAAAACTTTTGAAGATGCCAGCCAGATGAAAAGATCTGCCGGCGATTGCGCTGTACCAGTATTTATAAATTCAACAACTTTCCCTTTCCCCAAATCAAGCTTGAGATTATTGTTTTTGGGTATTACTATATCAGCGGGCCTAAAGGTTGTCGCTTCTATCCCCCCTCTCTTTGCCGAATAACATGACCATAAACTGTTTTATATACTCATAGTTTTTGGCCAGGTTTTCTTTAGCAAATTCATTTTGAATGATGATGGTAGATGCAGGAAGCAGGTAGTTCGTAAAACAATGATCGCCATGGTCGCTGGTATTAACAGAATAGATGACAGGCTTATTGGTTACCGACTTTATTAATTTAATCTCCTGGTCAAATAACCGCTTTGTTAACATTACTTCTATCAACAGCACACCTTTTTCTCCAACAATAAATCCACCTGTTGTGGCTTGTGGAATTCCCTTGGTTGTTTCCGTTTCAGCAGTAGAAGGAATGATGGCATAAACATCTGTTGATATTTTATGCAGTTTAAGTTCAACTTTATTTGCGTCCCATATAGGAACTTGTGGGGGCAAGGGAAATTGCGCCATTGCTGATGTACTCAATAATATAACTAAGAATAAAGTTGCTACAGATGCCAGTTTTATTTTTTTCATTTTTTAATTTTTATGGTTTGATAAATTATTGTTTATATTTTTTGTGTTTCTATCCAGTTAATAATATAATCTGCATCCTCCTTCCAGGTCGGCTGTCCCAACACAAAATGATTTCGTCCTTTGAATTCTTTGTAATCGGTAACTGAATTACTTTTTTTATACTTTTTATAATTTGCATAATTCAGGGAGGCGGGTATGCTATGATCCTCGGTACCGGAAGTAAGGAGTAAAGGCGCATGTGGATTTTCAAAATTTACCTTAGCAGCACCTGATATTGTATCTCTTACCACTAACTTGGATTCTGGTATTGCAAATTTGTAATAGGATTGTTTTTGTTCGTCACAATCCATTCCATTTGTAAAGGCATATTGCCAGTTTCTAAAAGACATTAGGTAACTTTTTTTTGTAGAGGTGAAAAAGCCAAGTGCTCCCAACCGGCTTTAAGAAATGAGAATTTAAAAGTGATGATGCCTTGTGGTGGAACTGAGTGAATGGCAACTCCACAAACGCCGAGGCCACGTTGAAGCAATAATTGAACGATTAATCCCCCGATGGAATGACCAATTAAAATTGGCTTTTCTGTGAACCCATCTACTATTCGTGTATAGTAGTCCATTAGCGCTGCTAACCTGTTGAACCAACATTGCTACCGCAATGGGCTTTATACTTTTTTTGTAGTAAATTAGTATTCTAAACTTTAATTTATGCAACAAAAAAAACACTTAGCCAGTATGCGGTGAATGCACTGC
>JANYFT010000359.1 GCA_025359625.1 Ferruginibacter sp. | reverse complement strand
ACAAATGCCAATGCAGAATCCTTTAACTCAAAAATAAAGCTGTTCAGAGCAAATCAAAGAGGCGTGGTAGATATACCTTTCTTCTTGTTCAGGCTGCACAAACTTTTTGCTTAGTCCCCACAAGATTAATGTGAGCCATTTATTTTTACTGATTAATAAATAAAGTCCCATGCAGTCAGCTAAAATCTGGTAAGAATGTGCAGGTAGATATCAATACATAAAGAGCTTTGAATAAATGTTGTAGAAGATAGTTTGTTGAAGATGATATAATGCGCTAAGCTATACAATATTGTTTCTGGATATCACAATAAAATCACAAAGTAAAATTTGATAACTATAAAAGTGATTTCTATTTTATAAAAAACGATATGTTCTTTGCAGCAATTAATTTGCAAAATAAAATGCATTTCAGTTTCCAGTTTTATTTAAAATAAGTAACCCATATTTTTTTTGCGAAAAAAATTGCGTTAATTAAAAATAACTGGGTAAGCAGAGGAAAACAATATAGATGGGGCCTGAAAAATTACTGCATGCCCAAAAAAAATAGTGGTTATTTTTTAATGACTGGATGATTATAAAGGTAACTGGTTAATCGAAAAATGCAAGCCCGGCATTGTTTAATACTATTGCATAATTTTTTTGGAATTATTTTTTATTAAAGAAATTTAAGACTGTTGATAGAGCAACGGGTTAATACAAAAGAAGTTATTACCATACACATAGAAAAAGGGAAGCTTAAAAATAGTGGCCAGTGATAAAAATCACCGGCCTTGCTTACCTCTGAAACCACAAGAAAAAGCTTTAAAGAATATTTTTATAAGGATATATATTGCAATTATTTAATTAAAAACAACACACAAAAAACAAATGTTTTTGCGGATGACCTTTCAATAAGATAGGAGGAAATATTAGATAAATAAGCAGATTGTAAAAGTAATATATTTTTTGGATAATATATTTTTTTTATTTTGTTAATGCGGCTATTAGTAATTCTTTTTTTGCAAGGTCGTAAACTTCCTGCTTTTTGTAGTTATACCACCACTTTGGAAAAGTTTTTTTCATCAGCGTATCAATTCCCCTCATAGCAAACAGTTTCCATGCCCCATCAAGCTTGCCATTTAAATCATTTTGCAATGCCCTTAAACTCATGGCAAACCCGCTTTCAATATATTCCATGTGGTGCCAATAACCGGCGGGCATAAATAGAGTATCTCCATGTTCTAAAATAACCTCGTAACCTTTGGCCAGCCTTGTAGCCGGAAAATTTTCATAATCAAAGTATTCTGTATAATTAGCATAATTAGCCATGCTTAATACTTCCCATGGTTTGCGATATAATTTACGTTGTTCTTCGTGAGGAAAAAGTAAAACCTTTTTTTTACCCATAAATTGTGTGTGGAGGATATGGCTCATGTCAATATCAAAATGCATATGCGTAATGGCTCCCTGTCCACCTACAAAAAGCATAGGGTATTTTTTTACAAAACCTTTCATTAAATGTTCAGGCCAGGTAAAATCTTTTACAAGTTCAGGGGCATGCTGAAATATATTGAAAAGAAAAATCCTTAACTCTAAAGGACCTTTTTTTACCTGCTGCAGGTAATCACCAAACTTCATATAGGCATCTGCTGTATTAATGGGGGTATAAGCATCACTTTTTACATTATCATAAACACCAACTTCTGTATCACCCACCATTTTAATAAAATAATCCCAGTTCCATTTTTCAAAGCCGGGCCATTGTTTCGCTAATCCTGTAATTATTAAAGGCTTTTTAATACTATAATAGTTGGCCTTAAAATCTTCGGAGCAAATAGCATCAACTTTATCAATAGCTTGTAATTGCATAAGGAATAATTAATGAACAAAATTACCAATTTTAATTTTTGAGATGGTATAAAAACCTTAGAAAATAAAGGCGTATTTTAAAAAAACTAATAATCGTTAGTTTTGTAAAAAGCTTTACGCACAATGGCAAAAATTCAATCTGGTAAAAACGCTACTAAAAAAGAAGTTGTCATTGAAAAAGCAGCCCTTTTATTTAAAGTAAAAGGCTATAGTGCTGCATCTATGAGGGAACTTGCAGATACACTGGGCATAGAAGCACCCAGCCTTTATAATTACATAGGTTCTAAAAGTGAATTATTGCAAAGTATTTGTATAAAAATGGCCAACGAGTTCACCGCTAACCTAAATATTGTTGACAATACTGCTGAAAGCACGGTTGCAAAAATTGAAGCCGTCATTCGTTTCCACATACAAATGATGATCAATAATTTTAATGAAGTATTTGTAGCCAATCATGAATGGAAACATTTAAAAGAACCGCTGTTAAGCGATTTTTTAAACCAGCGCCGTAATTATGAAAAACGACTGATGCTGATAGTTGAAATTGGTGTTGAAAAAAAAGAATTAAAAAACATCAATTCTTATGTAACCGTATTAACTATTTTATCTGCAGTTAGGGGGCTGGAGTTTTGGTACGGGCACAAAAAAAATGTAACACAACAGGTATTGGAAAACGATATGGTGAACCATTTATTAAACGGGATCATAAATTAGCGCTATGGCAGCACACTTTCATCCATTGATGGTAAAAGAAGTAAAAAAAGAAAGCCAGGATTGCGTATCAATAGCATTCGAAATTCCACTGCAGCTGATGGATGAGTTTCAATTTACACAGGGACAAAACATTACGCTAAAGGCTACAATTAATGGGGAAGAATTACGCCGCTCTTACTCTATCTGTTCGGCCCCTTTTGAAAATGAATTGAGGGTGGCTGTTAAGAAAGTTGAGGGCGGAAAATTTTCTGCTTATGCCAACGACTACCTGCAAAAGGGTGATGTGCTGCAGGTGATGCCACCTACCGGAAAATTCAACACAATGCTTGAAGCTAAAAATAAAAAACAATATGTAGCTTTTGCCGCAGGCAGTGGTATTACACCCATCATTTCGATTATAAAAACAACATTAAAAAAAGAAGCTGACTGTTGTTTTACTTTGGTGTACAGCAACCGCAACAGAAATTCAATTATTTTTTTTGAAGAACTGGAAGGATTAAAAAATAAATACTTGCAACGGTTTAATTTTATTCATCTGTTAAGCAGGGAAAAAACAGATGCACCCATAAATTCCGGCAGGATTACTACTGAAAAATTACAGGCACTTTCTACCCTGATTGATTATAAAAGCACAGATGATTTTTTTATTTGTGGCCCGGAAGAAATAATTTTTTGCGTGAAAGATTTTTTAGCAATGCAGGATATCGCATCCACAAAAATTCATTTTGAATTGTTTACTACACCTGGGCAAAAAAATATTGCCGTAACAACCAAAAGCACAAATGATACCGGGCAAAAAAGTAAGGTTACAATAAAACTTGATGGAAGAACTGTTGAGTTTAACCTGGCATTTGAAAGCGATAGTATTTTAGAGGCAGCCTTAAAACAGGGAGCTGATCTTCCTTATGCCTGCAAAGGTGGAGTATGTGCTACCTGCCGTGCCAAACTGTTGCAAGGCGAAGTAACTATGAATGTAAACTATGCATTAGAGGCAGATGAAGTTGCCCGTGGCTTTATCCTAACCTGCCAATCGCACCCGGTAACAGAGAGCCTGCTGATTGATTTTGATGTTAAATAAAATTATAGCGGATTAGTATTTAACGGCAAATAAAAGCTAACAGGCGTTAGTTTTTATTATCTTTGACAGGCAAAATAATTACTATGCTTACACATGATACCGCCTTTTTATTTCAGCAGAAAATTGATAATGAAATAAAAATTGAGCCAAAAGACCCAATGCCGCAAGCCTATCGAAAAACGAATATCCGGCAGATAAGCCAACATGCCCACAGTGAAATTGTAGGAATGCTACCCGAAGCGAACTGGATCAGCCGGGCCCCTTCCTTAAAACGCAAAGCCATTTTATTAGCCAAGGTTCAAGATGAAGCAGGGCATGGCTTATACCTGTATGCAGCAGCCGAAACATTAGGCATACACAGAGATGAAATGATCAACGACCTGCACAGTGGCACAGCAAAATATTCTTCTATTTTTAATTATCCCACTTTAACATGGGCTGATATTGGTGCCATTGGTTGGCTGGTAGATGGCGCTGCCATTTTAAACCAGGTCGCATTATGCCGTACCTCTTACGGTCCGTATGCCAGGGCATTGGTACGCATTTGTAAAGAAGAAAGTTTTCACCAACGGCAGGGGTTTGATGCATTATTGGTTTTAAGTAAAGGAACGTTACAGCAAAAAGAAATGTGCCAGGATGCCATTAACCGATGGTGGTGGCCAAGCCTTATGATGTTTGGGCCAAGAGATAGCGAGAGTACCAATAATGATCAAAGCATAAAATGGAAGATAAAAAGAAAAACCAATGATGAATTAAGACAAAGCTTTGTAAACATGGCCGCAGAGCAGGTAAAAGTATTAGGGATGACACTGCCTGATGCAGCACTTAAATGGAATGAAGAAAGCAAACAATATAATTTTGGAGAAATAAACTGGGAGGAATTTTGGAATGTGGTGAAAGGGAAAGGGCCTTGTAATAAACAACGTTTGGAAGCAAGAAAAAAAGCACATGAAGAAGGTACCTGGGTTAGAGAAGCAGCAATTGCTTATGCAGAAAAAAAGAGATTGTTCACAGATACTTTTAAAAAAGGGGCTTTAGAAATAGCTTGATAATTTAAAAAATATGGGATATGAACATTTCAATTAAAAAATATTATTACGGCGATATTCCTGAAGAAACAGCAGGCGGCAATGAATTGAAGAACTCTATAGTCCCCCCTTCAGGGGGCGGAGGGGGCTGGCCACTTTGGGAAGTTTTTATCCGCAGCAAGCAGGGGCTTGATCACAAACATGCCGGTAGCCTTCATGCAACAGATGCAACCATGGCTATTGAAAATGCAAGAGATGTTTATACCAGAAGGCAGGAAGGTGTCAGCATTTGGGTGGTGGAGAGTAAATATATTCATGCAACCAATCCGGATGAAGCAGAAAGTTTGTATGAGCCAGCCAATGATAAAATTTACCGGCACCCATCTTTTTATGATTTGCCTGATGAGGTGAAGCATATGTAAAGGCATGCTCAACCCCTCTCAAAGAAAGGTTTACCGGGCCCAAAATAATTTGAAATTTTTTATTAATGCAAGATTCAAAAACTACAAATAACGAAAAGAGTTCAAAGCCCCTTGGCTCTTTGCAAATCCCCATTTCGGGGGGGCGGGAGGCCTTTCTTCTCCATCTTGCAGACAATGCACTCCTGCTAGCCCAACGCAATAGTGAGTGGTGTGGACATGGCCCGGTTTTAGAACAGGACATTGCCATCACAAACATTTCTTTGGACCTGTTGGGCCAAGCCAGAAATTTTTATCACTACGCTGCACAATTAACAGGTGATGGTGCAACTGAAAATACCCTGGCATATTTAAGAAGCGAAAGAGAATTTAAGAACTGTTTGTTGGTGGAGCAGCCCAACGGGGATTGGGGACAGACTATATTAAGGCAATTTTTATTTAGCCACTATCAGTACCTGCTATATGGGCAACTACAATATAGTAATGATGAACCTGTTGCTGCTATTGCTGCCAAGGCTTTAAAGGAAGTTACCTATCATGTAAGATGGAGCAGCGAATGGGTAATCCGTTTAGGGGATGGCACTAAAGAAAGTCATGAAAGAATGTTGAAAGCAATTGATCAATTATGGACATTTACGGGAGAACTTTTTGTACCGGTGGCTTATGAAAAGGAAACTATAATTGGTTTTGATTTACCTTCCTTACAACAACCCTGGTTTGAAAAAGTGAGTGCTGTTTTAAAAGAAGCAACCCTCTGGTCGCCAAATTTTGGTGAGGCCGTATTTATGCAAACCGGTGGCAAACAAGGAATACACAGTGAGCACCTGGGCTATATTTTAGCTGAATTGCAGTACCTGCAAAGAGCTTATCCCGGAGCCGAATGGTAAAGCCCTAAATTTTCTGAAAGCAGGAATTTACAAGCATTTGATAAAGTGAATAATCTCTTATAAAATGAAAACCTCAAACAATAATACTAATCTAAAAAGCACTGATGTAAAACAAATGATGGTGGCCAGGATATGGAAGTTATTAGAAGACGTAGCTGATCCGGAAATTCCCGTTCTTTCCATTATAGATTTGGGCATCGTTAGAGACGTTGTACTACATGCCGAACTCGCTGATGGAGGCTGGGATGGGGCCGTTGTAATTACCCCTACCTACTCTGGCTGTCCTGCCATGGATGCTATCAGTATGGACATAAGGATGAAACTTCTTGAACAGGGTTATAAAAATATAAAGGTCAGCTCCATACTTTCTCCTGCATGGAC
>JANYFT010000341.1 GCA_025359625.1 Ferruginibacter sp. | reverse complement strand
ATAAAAAATAGGATATTTATTTTTCTTTTTCCATTTTTCATAAAAACTAAATGCTACAATTGATTATCCCGTACCTCAAATTATTTATCAGTCACGTTTATATTTATAATGCGTAGTGGTTTCTTCAATCAACTTAAACTGAAATTTTTCATACATTTTTATTGCAACAGCATTCCCTTTGTCAACAGTTAATAAAATTTTAGGAACACTGAATTCGTACGCCTTTTTTATTAATTCCTGCATCATTTTATTTCCATACCCTTCTCCTTTATAATCAGGAAGCACACAAATGCCCAGCCAGATGTTTTCATTTTCTTTATCCAGATGTCCATAAGCAACAGGGAGCTTACTTTCATTTATCATTATTAAAGTAACCAAATGATTTTTTATAACATCAACGGTTCTGTTATTAAAATAACGGAATGTTTTTGTGGCATCCTGCATCTTTAATATAAAGTCTTTAAGCAGGTCAATATTTTCATCTGTTACGGCAATAAAAGACATATTATAAAACAAAATCAGTGATTGTTGAGATAATAAAGTTCAATTCTTTATCGGTTAAATCGGGATAACTTGGCAAATTAATTCCCCGCCATCCTAAATCTTCTGCAACAATATGCCGTTGAAATTTGCCGGCGTACATAGGCATGGTATGTACAGGATAAAATAATGGCCTTGTTTCAATGCCGCTCGAAGCCAGGTGATCCCTTAAAGGCTCACGTTTATCAGCATTAGATACCAATATCGAACACATCCAATAGGAATGTGTAACATCAGGGTGACTTGCATGAAATTCAATCTCTGTATTCTTAAATCCAGTTTCATAAATGGCAGCTATTTCTTTTTTTCTTTCAAGAAAAGTATCTACCTGTTCTAACTGAGCCAGTCCTATTGCAGCACAAATATTTGTCATACGGTAATTATACCCAATCACATCATGCCAGTACTGCCGGTGCTTGGCAAGACCCTGTCCCTTAAAATGCATTGACCGCTGGTGTAAAGTTTCATCATTTGTTACCACCATACCACCCTCGCCGGTGGTAATAGATTTATTTCCAAAAAAACTAAATGTGGCAATATCTCCAAATGTACCCACATGCTTGCCTTTATATTTTGAACCGATTGCCTCAGCACAATCCTCTATTAAAAATAAATTATGTTCTTTTGCAATTGCTGACAATGCATCCATATCGCAAGGATGCCCATATAAATGAACAGCCATAATAGCTTTTGTTTTACTGGTAACTTTCTTTCTTACATCATCCGGATCCATCTGCCAGGTATCGGGTAGAGAATCTACAAATACCGGTATTGCACCTGTATAAACAATAGGATTAACAGATGCGATATAAGTTAAGGTAGGTACGATTACTTCATCTCCGTCTCCAATTCCTAAAGCTATCAATGCAAGATGGATTGCCACGGTACCATTGGATACTGAGGTAGCATGTTGAACACCTATATACTTTGCAAAGGAGCTTTCAAATACTTCGATATATTTACCCTTAGAGGATATCCATGTCGAATCAAGACAATCATTCACATATTTTTTCTCATTACCGGTAAGTGAAGGCTGATAAACTGGGATCTTATGTATTGCCATTAGATAACTTAGCTTTATAAAATTCAAAATCTTGTTGCAATAAGGATCTTTTATCGTCCTTTTTAATAAAATGACTTGTTCTAAAAAATTTATTAAATATTTTTTCAGATAATGTTAATGATCTTTTTATAACAGATTCAAATGGACCTTCCACCAAAGGCATTTTAGAAAGAATATGAAGGTTGGTTTTATTAGTGTAGAGGTAACAGTTGAAATGTAGTCTTAATTGCTCCAACGAATTTAAGCTGAATAAAGCAACATGCTGTCCTGCTTCTGGAACAAAATACCACCAATCATCTACTGATGCAATTTTTCCTTCTGGCTGCAATTCAGTAGAGAAGAGTAAAATATCTGAAAATTTAAACATGATTTCAATTTCCTCAATTGGTGAAGGAAGATGTTCAAATACCTCAAAGGCTGTTAAACAAGTAAACCCATTTTCTATCCCGGCATCACTGAGTTCGAAGAACTTCGCAAAAAGGTTTTTGCAATATTTATCTGAAAGATAAAAGTCATACCCCTTATCACGCATCAAACGTACATATACACCATACCCACCACCATAATCTAGATATTTTCCGTTCTCATTAAATTTATCAAAAATGGCTGATGATTTTTCTGACAGCACAAAATTCCGATGCAATAAACCTACATCGATTAAGGCGATTGGTGAATTATAAGCTTCATTTAGCCAATAAGGTTCTTCCGTTTGAATAAAATCACAATTTTGACATTTAAAATATTTTACTAAATACTTTTTTAAAATATGCGTCTCAAATAAGAAAGTTGCATTCTGGTTACATATTTTACATTTACTATCCATACTAATAATAATTAACAAATTATTTTACACATTTAATAGCCCTGCTCGATTGTTTACTACAACACTGTAGGCTTCAAAATTTGATATAAGTACGTCATCCCAAATAGTCTTTCTGTTTTCTGAAATTAGAGTACTGCTTCCAATAAACTATCCACATAAGAATCTTTTGCAAAAAACAAAAAAATTCATCCTTTATAGTTTCTTTATTTCGATGCTAAGCTATGCTGTAAAATCAATTTAGGCTATATTTTAAAGAGTTAAAAAAATTTCCTGTTTTAACGCAGAGACTTCAAAGCCGACCATTTACAATCTACAAAAACACACCCGTAGTCGACACCTGCATACTTAAAAAAATCAGTGCCGGTTTCTTCAACTACAAACTGAACGGGAGATTCGAGATATTGTATTATTTCGACATTGACTTTATGGAAACCCACAACCAATTGGTATTTGTTTGGAACCAACACCTTTTTTGGTATCTCAACTGAAAGTACTACGACGCCTTCCTTTTCAATAAAATTGTTAATACCAATTTCGGAAGTAAAAACATTCCTTTCCATTTGATCCTTTACTTTGATACCAAAAACACAGGTAAGGTGTTTTTCTGCAACCTTAAGAGTGATTAATATTTTTACTGATTGATCGAATCCAAAATTGCTACATATTTTTTCATCTTCATTTACAATTTTTATCTCTAAAATATCTGATTCCTTTTTTGGATCTTTATTTATATAATGTGCACCTTTCTCTGTTTCACCACCCTTTAAATAATGATCAATAGTTAATTGCGTCGGCCCTTCAAAATTAAGATTTCCATTTTTTATTAAAATGACCCGATCACAAAGCGTGTTAATTGCTCCCATGTTATGGCTTACAAAAAGTACAGTTCTTCCATCATTCACACTCACATCCTTCATTTTACCCAGGCATTTTTTCTGAAACTCATCATCCCCTACGGCCAGCACTTCATCCACAATTAAAATCTCCGGTTCTAAATGGGCAGCTACTGCAAATGCCAGGCGTACGTACATACCGCTGCTGTAGCGTTTAACAGGTGTATCTATATAACGTTCCACTCCGGAAAAATCCACAATTTCATCAAACTTTTTTTTAATTTCTTGCTTCGTCATTCCCAGTATTGCACCATTTAAAAAAATATTATCCCGGCCGCTTAGTTCGGGATGAAAGCCTGTGCCCACTTCTAAAAGGCTTGCAATACGTCCCTGTATTTTTATGGAACCAGTGGTGGGTGCCGTGGTTTTAGATAGTATTTTCAACAAAGTGCTTTTACCGGCTCCATTGCGGCCAATAATACCCAATACTTCCCCCTGCTTTACTTCAAAATTAA
>JANYFT010000331.1 GCA_025359625.1 Ferruginibacter sp. | reverse complement strand
CCGCTATTCCGGAATAAAATTTAATTCTCTTATCCGGGTTTAACGACCAATCACTTAAAGAATCAAACCTTACTTTATTTGGCCCTCCCCATATTGTATCGAACGATACATCCCAGGAACCATTGAGTGTTGTAATCCCCGTTATTTCTGCAAAGTTTTTTGTTTTATTTAATTCGGGTTTAGCGTTCTTTTTAAACACTATAAAAAAACTTTGAAAAGCATCGAATTGTAATGGAATAGAAATTTGATTCCCAGGATTTGTAAATTGTGGCAGCTTTCTTGTTTGGCCTGTTACTGCATCCCAAAGTTCAGGCGCAGTTTTATCTGTGCGGAAATAGCAAGTGCCTTTTATGGGTTTATCTGTTTTGTTACTTACAAAATAAATCTCCCCATCGTTAGTAGTTCTATGCGTATAACGAACTGGCATATCCGTTTTAAAATCCTCTGCTATGCCCATTGTTGCTAATAATTTAGCAATAGCAAAATAAGATGGGTAAAGTTCTTTTGTTTTCTTAGCATCAAATTCTCCTCCCCAAATAATTTTTCCTTTACCATAATCTATTTCGGTTTGCACTGCTGGTGGTTGCTGCCCTCCCCAAATTTCACTTACAATTGATTGCACTTTCAAGTCGCATGCAGGAAAGCCTGATAACCCTGGTGATTTTACGGGAGGTTCGCCAATTACGAAAGCCCCGTCTAAAATAAGTGATTGAATTTTTTGTAATAAGGCAGGAGTCATTGTTTTAAAAAATGGTAATACAAGTACACGATAAGATGCCCCGCCTGGAAATACAATCTGGTTGTCTTTAACGGTCGCCTTATACAATTGCCCTGGCGAACATCCATCAAAATTATATCCTCGCCTGTCGGGAAGAAATTCATCCTCCGTCATTGCTGAAGCAGGTGGCAAAAAAACATGCGGTGCACCTTCGGGTGTTAAGTAAAGAATGTCGGCTACTGTTCGTCCTTGCTGTAGCATATACTGACAGCGGCTGATGTATTGGTGATAAGCGTCAACCATTGGCCACCATGTTTGATTCCTGTCCCAATGCACACCATAAGGCCCCATTGTCATGCCTGGTTTCAATTTTTCATCAAGGGACTGGTGCTGAAAAGTATGGTAAAAAAATTTGTTGATGCCTGTTGCAAATGCCCAATCGCCTTGTTCTTTCATGGATGCAGGGTGTTGTTTCCAACCATCGAGGTATCCTGTAAAAGCCTCAGACTGCACAACTGCCTGTCCGTTGATATGAGCAATGGAAGTTGCTTCTATACAACTAAAGGAAGAATTAAATCCCTTTGCTTTAGTCCAAAATTCTGCCATGGGAATATCAGCAATCGCCCCCAATTCCAAATCGGCGGTGGGGTTCATATCATAAGGTTCAATGGACAATCCTAAGCCATTATTATGGCTATATTTTTTTACATGGTTTGCATGGTTATCAATTATTAACTCCTGTGATGTTAGCCGCAAATCCCATAAAAACCGTTCGCTTATTTCAAGGCTCTCCACAATATTGCCTGCATATACAGGATAAAAGGGCAACGGGTCGTACCCACGTCGTTTAATAAATTCCTCCCTGAATTTTAAAGTCCAGTTTTGAGCACCCATCTCCCAGCTATCCATGTGCAGCATTTTTAAACCTCCGTATAATGCTGTATCAACTTTTCCAATTTTAAGGAGCAGTTTGCCTGTAAAATTTTTGAGGTGATTATTTACCGCTGTTGTATCAAACTTATCTGATTCAAAACCAACCCCGGGAAGTGGCGCCGGACGGGTTACAGCTCCATTATTACAGGTTCCAAACCGCATGATAGTCCAGTTACCAGCAGGTACTTCCCAATGTAATATTCCATCAGGCGATAGTTTATCCGTTAAATCAATCACCTGATTTTTTGCTATCAAAGTTTCTTTGGGCAACTCTTTATAAACAGGCAGAGAAGGTATATACTGCTTCACATCTTTTACGGAAGTATAAGGTGCCCGATAGTAAAGGGCTTTCTCATCAATATCTTGCAATGTATCATTTACAACAGGTGTTGGAAAGGCCAGCACCGCAACATCTTTATAAAATTGGTTCCATTGTTTTTTTAATTCAGGGGTAAATTGTTCTTCACCAAAATATGGTTTTTTGGGTACCGGCACAGGAAGCTTAATAATATTTTTTGTAGTACCGGAAACAAGGATGGTGCTTGAAACCAAGTGTTGCATTGACTCCTGAGCTGAAACCCACGGCCCGCCACTTCCTGTCCATCCGGGGCCTATGCCTAAAGTCATTCTGATATCTAATCTCCTGCATTCGCTTTCTGCATGTTTAAATAACTCCTGCCATTGTTCACTCAAAAATTCAACCGGCCCACGGGGTATCCCTACATTAACTTCAAGAAATACAAGGCTACCTATCCCAGCCTTTTTCATTGATTCTAAATCCGCCGTCATACCTTGCCTTGACATATTGCCATCCATAAAATACCAATAAACACCCGGTCTTGCAGAAAGCGGCGGGTTCAAAAAAGCAGCATTCATTTTATCTATCCCGGCCGATTTCACAGGTATTCTATGGCAGCCACAAAAGATCACTGCTATCATTAAATTAACAGCGGCACCAAATAAAAATATTCTTTTGAGTGATTTCAATCTGTATTTAAATTTTGCAATTACCTGACAAGATAATTGGTGAGTTATTTTTTACCGGCAAAAAAAACAGTCTTAGTTTTTATTAATCATCCTTTTTCTTTACAGGTATTTTAAGTGGCAACTTCAACCATGCCAAACCAATATTTCTTTTCATGTGCCAGGTGCTATAGCCTTCATAAGCATCATACAACACGGCCAGCCTGTTGCCTTTTTTTATTACGGATGGCATACCGATGGCACCTTTACTCCAACTGCAATTACTGCTATCCAATACAATTGCTTTATCTGCAACATTCCATTTATTGATATCCTTTGACCAATACACCCAAATGGCATCTGTATATTCAACTGAATCTTTAGGGTCTATGCCAATATGGTTGGTGAATAAAAACCAATGCTTACTTTTTTTTTCATAATAGATAGATGAGTTTTCAATTTGCTCTGTCAATGGAACCAATGGCGTGGAATCAATTTTCCATGTCGCATTCAAATCAGGGGTTCGGGCTATCCCGAGCGTCCTCTTTACATCTTTACCATTCTGTGTAGTGGCACTAAAAAATTGCAGGTATTCGTTGTTATTTTTAACCACAAAACCGGGGCTTGCGGTTACGGCATAATAACTATTTTTTTTGAGCGGTAATGGTGTAACATCATATTGCTTTATCCACGGGCCTTTCAAGGAATTTGATTTTGCCTTCATCGTTAGATAAGGAAAAGCAGGGATACGCTCCGGTGCCGGAAAAGTGTTGGGCGTACCCAAATAAAACATGTGCCAGGTATTTTTTTCTTTTATCACCCACGGGGCAGAGGCACTTTTATAATCACCTTTTGTAGAATCGCCCAGTGTAAGGATAGGGCCCTTCTTTTCCCATGTCTTTAAATCCCTGCTGATGGCAAGGCATGCCAGCCAGCCATCTTTGCCGGCTCCATCATAATATAAATAATAAATCCCTTTGTCTTCATTTACAATCGCTTCCCTTGCGCCATATACATCGCAACTATCCATTCCATCGCCATAGCGTAAAACAATTCCTTCATCGAGGGCATTCATTCTAAGAAGAGCTTGCGGCCTGTTATCAATGTAAGCTTTTTGTTGTGCTATTACATTTTGGCCTGCCATCAGTAAGGAAGCAAATAAAATAATTCGGTTCATGCTATTTGTTTAAAGTGTGTGATGATTATTAAAATTAAATTTTAATCAAGCATTTCAGGTAAAGCAATTCTCTTCCAGTTATTTGTTATCGTTTTAAGTTCGTCAGGAATTTTTCCAACAAGACCCTGTACATAACCCTGCCACATACCCTTCTCTTTAAGCAGCACCACATCTACTCTTTGTGAAAGCTGTATAGAAAAACTTCCTGCTTTAAATGATTTCAACCCTCCGCCAACCATAGCTTCTATATTTCCATCTTTTGACAGGCGAACCCCTCCAACGCCGATAACATCAAAGGAAACATCAACCCCTTTTATGGTAATTGTTTTAATGATGGTATCACCTGCCACATTTTCTTTGCCGGATAAAAGAATAACAGTACCATCCGTAAGTCTTGTTGTGCCCTGTTCTGATGGAGCAAAAGATGGATTGAAACTCCGGCCAAGCATATCCTTAGAGGGCATTGTGTCTGTTACGGGCATTTGTAAAAGCGGCTTATAATTATTGTTCAAATCAGCCATCAGCGTTTCGCTGCATGTTTTATAATCAGCAAATGTTTTCATACGTTTAGGAAGTACTGTCTTTGCATTAAAAGGTTTCGCATTAAAATCTTTTGTCCACGAACCAACCCTGTAAAGCATACTTCCGCTCTTTTCAGCTTTCCTAAAAAATTCTGCAGTGCTTTTATTTTCAAATTCCGGTTGGTATAAAATCACTGCGGCATACTTTTGTTTACCAAACCAAACAAAACCTTTGTCATCAATTCTTAAAGATTTTTCATTTATTTCACTGGAAGGAATAAGGTCGGCATAGTAACCAGACCGCCAGCAAATATCCGCAAGAGAAACACCCACATCTTCAAAATTTTTACCTGCCCAGTTCATCGCATTGGCATGCCCAAAGATGATAGCTACAGGGCAATCCACAGGGGACCTGGAAATAAAATTCAATAAGCGGATACGGCAATCGCCCCGTTTCATATTCCCTTTTAAAATCCCCTTAACATCATCTAACCACGAATTAGAATTTGTGGGATAGAGCTGATGAAAATTCATTCTGCCACCAATGCTGGCATACTTCCAGATATTTTTTTCATACTCTTTTATATCAGGTGCATAATACTGGTTGTACCAAACTGATTCTTTAAATTTTTTAGACATAGAAATAACAAAGGCATATGGTGTTGTTTCATCTGCCTGGGCAAAATCCCTTTTGGCGGTAAACCAATCAAAGCCATCACGTTCAAACTCCTGAGCATTTGCCATCGGAAAAACAGTAGCATGGGTTCCAACAAAAGCATCTTTACCAAAAATGGTTTTGGTGTTTTTGTAAAAAGCTTGTTCAATCTCTGTACAGCGTTTACGATATAATTCCATCAAATGATTTACCGCCATTTGCCGTTCAGGCTCCCTGCCTTGTTCACCTCCCCACATCAGAAAGGCATCACGATTAATATCGCGGCCACCAGTGGATTTAGCATAAGCTTCAGCAAGAAATCGTGAATACCAAAAAGCATTTTTACCAGGGTTGCCATCATGGGCAGCAGGAAAACCAAACTCATCTTTCATCAATCCTGCTAATGGCATATCAGCATATTGTTTCATTGTTTCCAACTCAAATGAAATGAGGTGTGGGCTAAATACATCCGGATAATTTAATGTAACATTTGTAATGACACATACCTCCAGATTTTTATTACTAGCTTTTTTAGGAATGGATACTACAATAAAATTATTGCCCGTTTCTTTTACTATACATGACCTTGTAATATCCTCAATAGCCGAAGTTTCAATTCCATTTTGGCTACGTGTAAAAGAATACACTCTGGCTAACTCCACAGATTTAGTACCTACGGTGGTAATGGCATCTCCGTGTTCCAGGCTATACGTAATTTTTTCTGTCAACTCATCCTTATCGTTAAACTTAAATTGCTGCAACCACAAACGTTGCTGCAATTCTTCAGGATATTTTTTTGCAAAAGCAGGGGTTGAATGACGGGGGTCTAATTCCAACGCAACCCTTAGCCCTTTACTGCTGGCATATTGTACGGCATTCTTAAACCAATCGTGAATGTCTTTATCTACCATCTGCTTCTCCCCATTGCGTAAGGGAGTACGCATAGTAGTAGTAAGCACTGAATAAGATGAGTAAGTTGCAAAAGCATCTATATAAGGCTTGTATCCTTCCGGATTGTTAAGTTGTGTAAAATCAGGAAACCAGGCTCCAATAACAGGTGCAACATCAGAAGGAAATCTATTCGCAGCTAAAAGCCTGGCATCTCTTGAATTTATTTCTACATTTATATTATTGATCTGTGCAACTGAATGCGTGACAGTAACACTAAAAAGTATTAATAAAATTGCTGTTGAACAAAACTTTATTAATTGCCTTCTTAATTTATAAATGATACATTTATTACAGCGCTGATACATTTTTTTTTGATTAGAACGTTTACATTAATATAAGCCCCTTCGTAATTTTAAATAAAAGTCTTTCGTAATAAATCCTTCATAAAACAATTTACTTCCCATTGGTTTGTAACGGGTAAATTATCCTTTACATCCGTCCACATGTAAGGTGGTGGCCCAAATTCTGTAGTAATGGTTAATGTATTTGAGTTTATTGATTGTTGATATTCAATAATTCGTTTCCAAAGCGCCATGAAAAAACTTACAGGCTCCTGCCATGAAGAAAGCCGTGGGTCGGGTATTTGTGGCCCCTGCGTATAACCAACCCTTGCATGCACATGCTTAGTCCTCCTGATGGCTTCATCCAAAATATCACTAACATTTTCCAAATAACTTTCTGTTACACAAGTCCAGTGAGAAAAGTCGGCTGTTATTTTCATTTGCGGCCTTTGCTTAAATAGTTCCATTGCATTGTATGGGCTGTACCCTATATGTCCTCTTTGTGTTTCATGCGCTACTGCAATATTATGTTTCACCGAAAATTCTTCCACTGTATCAATAACTTTTAATTGTTCATCCAACGAAAAATAATCCCTGCCGGAATGGGAGTTGATTAAAAGCGAATCGCATTCCAATGAAAGTGATAAATAGTATTCTAGAGATTTGCAATATTCAGTAATTGTATTTCCTTTAGCCTGATGTTGGTGACTAACAATTTTTAGTTGATGCTTATCCAACAAGGAAATGAATTTTTTCTTTTCACTTACATCTTCCGGCACCCATGTATCAATACCATCATAACCAGCTTCTTTTACTTTCATAAAAAAATCTTCCAAAGGCAAATGTTGATTGCCCCACTGTGTACAAAGTATCAACAACTTCATTAATTAATTACTTTAGCTGCTGAATAAATCAAGGGGTTTTGCAGCTCATCATTTAATGAGTCGCCAATGTTTAATTTGCTCACCTGTTCATCTGTCAATATATTTTTAATACCGTTGAACCTGGCACCATCCGGCATATAAGCACAAGTCATTGCACGGC
>JANYFT010000311.1 GCA_025359625.1 Ferruginibacter sp. | reverse complement strand
CAGACTGTGCAAAAACTAAAAATTGCGGTTTAAAAAAATTTTTTTCGCCCTGCAACTTGTTTTTAATTTCATTACAGGCAATCTGCCAGTCCCTATTTTTTAGGCTGCTATGCCTGTTGATATCATTTGCCATCTGCTAATGCACTTTAATAAGCCTGTGTTTGGCGGCTTTAAAGCAGGTTGGTGCTTTTTGAGCTTGTCTAGCAATACTGTGATGCCTAATATTGTTATTGCCCGCCTTAAATTATACATGGTAAATATGATGGCCATTTCTCCATTCACTTTTTCAATACTTTTAAGCAACGTGTAACTATACCCCCAGCTTCTTTTTATGGTGCCAAAAGGGTGTTCTATTATTTGTTGCCGCTTTTTGTATAATGCCCCATTTTCATCTACCCGTTTATTGTTGGCATCTATGGCATCCTGGTAAGTACTGCGCTCTATCGCCCTGCCGCCTTTTTTTACTGTGGTGCATAAATGTTTTACAGGGCAACCGCTGCATTGTGCTGTACTGTATCGTTTTACCAGGTAAGTTGTTCTGCCAATATGTTTCTTTTCATACTCCACTCCATCAGTACTAAGTATAGCTCCCTGCGGACAGCTGTAACAATCTTTGTTTGCATCATAACTAAACTCGCTTGTTTGATACGCAGGATCTATTTGTGATGCCCGGTTGCTGCGATCAGGATAGGCCACAACGGTAGTGATATGCCCTGCTGTGCATTCCTGCAATTGCTTGCCGGTATGGTAGCCTTTATCGGCCAGTGCCATTATTGTTTCCACTTCTAATACCTGCATGGCTTTACCGGCCATTGTACTTAACTGCCCCTGGTCGCCTTCATTGATGGTATCAAAATCAACAATAAGGCTATACTTGCTGTCGGCTACTGTTTGTATATTATAACATACGTTGGTGATGCCATCTTTAACTGGTAGTGAGCGGCTCTGCCCATCGCTGGTGCTTACCTGCTTATCACCACTGGCGGTTAATGCTTCGGTAAGCTGCTCATATTTTTGTTTGCGTTCTTTAAGTACGGCTATCTTCTTTGCCACTTCCTGTTTCTTCAATGCCCCGGCCTGCTTATCTTCTATAGCATCATACTCATCTAAGAGGGCAAGGTATTCCTGTGTTTTATTTTCTATATAGGCTGCATGTTTGGCAAGGCCAGCCTCGTTAAAATTATTCTTCTTATTATTTTGTGCCCTGATTTTTGTGCCGTCAATTGCTATCGTTTCTGCTGACAGTAACTCTTCGCCTTTTAAAAACGATACAAACATTTTAAAGGCTTTTTTAAAGGTTACTGCATTGTCTTTACGAAAGTCGGCAATGGTATGGTAGCCGGGCATCAACTGGTGCAACAGCCACCACAATTCTATGTTTCGGGTGCATTCTGCTTCCAGCTTACGGGAAGAACGGATACGGTTGAGGTAACCGTAATAATACAGCTTCAGCATATCCTTTGCATTATAAGGTGGGCAGCCTTCTTTCTTTACCGTGGTTTTTGTAAAACCAAGAACGGCTAAATCAAGTTGCTCCACAAACAGGTCTATCAGCCGCACAGCATTGTTGTTTGTTATTACACAATCCAAACTGAACATGCTCATTTGTTCCCGTGCTATGCCTTGTTTATAACTCATATTACTTAGACAATGTTATTATTGCTTTTGATGTACCTTATGATAAGTTGTGGGTAAGTCATCTCCTTTTTTTGATTTTAGTTTTTGCACAGTCTGGCGTTGTGTCACTCTCTTGAACAAAAAAAGCTATGAGGATCATTTACCAAAGAGTAGATGGTGCATCTTTAATTAAAAGAGAAAACAGGCCACGCCTTATTCCTACAAATACAGGCCCTATCATTTTGTTTCTAATCTTTGAACTTTTATACCTGACAAACTACCCTAACTTTGCATCAATAATCATTAATAGAAAATAGAGCAAAGGGCAATGAAATACGAACCAGGCGATAAGATAATAGTGATGCTTACCAACGAAGAAGGAAAGGTAGTAGAGATCATGAATGAAAAAATGGTGATGATAGAAGTAAAAGGAGTTCGCTTTCCGGCTTATATGGATCAGATAGATTTTCCTTATTTCAACATGTTTTCTCAAAAAAAAGCGGTTGAAAAAAAGAGGGTTTATATTGATAACCTTCCAAAAGAAAAAGGGGTAGCGAAAGCAAAGGTTGATAATGGAATGTTCCTTTATTTTATACCCGTTTTTGATAAAGATATATTTGATGATGATGTGGTAGAGAAATTGAAAATTTATCTCATCAACCAAACAGCAACCTCCTTTACCTTTGATTATAATTTAGTTTTTAACGGCGAAAGCAGTTTTCAATTAAAGAATATCATTGAACCACTAAATGATTTTTATCTGCATGATATAAATTTTGAAGACCTTAGTGACAACCCACGTTTTGATGTGGAGTTTGCTTTATCCATTCCGGATAAAAAGAAAGCGCCCTATTATGAAACATCTTTAAAATTAAAAGCAAAACAAATATTTAAAAAAATAGAAGAAATAAAATTAAAGAATGAACCCAGTTTTTCTTACTCCCTTTTTGATACCTATCCTGATAAAATGGATGAAGAGAAAGTTGACCTGGGAAAACTGGGCAATGCAGGTTTTAGGGTATATGATGCATCAAGGGTAAGGGAAAATCTTGCACCTGCACGAACTGTTGTAGACCTGCACATAGAAAAGTTAACCAATAGCTGGAAACACCTCAGCAATTTTGAAATACTAACCATCCAGTTAAAGGAGTTCGAAAAATTTTACGACCTCGCTGTATCGCACTATCAACCATCTTTAACTGTCATACATGGTGTAGGTGTTGGAAAATTAAGGGATGAAATACATGATATCTTAAAATTAAAAAAAGAAGTAAAGTCTTTTGTAAACCAATACCATCCAAGTTATGGCTATGGTGCAACAGAAATTTATTTCAACTGCTAAAGCCTCCTTCCGTCATTCAATTCTCACGATTAACTGTCGTATGAAAAATAATACAACGGGACATTACCCGTTACTATGAATGAACTAAGTCCGCTGGCAAAAGTTATTGGATGTGGTAACCCCATAAAATGAAAGCATGTTCTTAAACCGCCGCTGTCCTCAGGCTGACACAGGCGGCTGACCCTATTTGACCACCATAATAATTGGCGAGGACAAATTAAATCTCAAAACTATGGGTGATATTTTAAACATTTGGGTATAGACTATTGACTAATTTTATTATTAAATGCAAATAATATCAGACAATACCCTTCTTGACAACCTTAAAAATGAAGAGAATGCTTCATTTGACATTCTTTACAAATTCTATTACCCTTTTGTTGAATCACACATACTTCAAAATTTTGGAAGTACCGAAGACGCAGAAGACATTTTTCAAGAAGCTATTATAGTGCTGCTTCAAAAGTTGCGAAAGGAAAATTTTGTCCTTACTTCATCGCTGAAAACATACTTATTTGCTATTGCAAGAAACCTTTGGCTGAAAAGATTACGTGACAATAAAATCAACACCGTTGACAACCTTGAAAACAGCCAGCAAGAAACAGAAATGTATGCTTTTGAATTACAACCAGAACCTACTAAAGAAGAAAAAATTATCTCCTGGATAACAAAAATTACCGAAAACTGCCAACGTATATTAAAAGCAATTTTCTTTTACAAAGAACCAATGGGAAGCCTAATGCAAAAAATGGGCTGGAAAAATAAACATACTGCTGCCAACCAACAATACAAGTGCATACAACAAGTAAAAAAACAAAAAGATAAGGAACAAGTATCTTGACGGCCTCTTGTTTTTTAATTGTATATTTTGTTTTCAACAAGTCAAAATATCTATTAAAGATTGGGTGATAGACAGCATATTTTGGTATTAATAGTTGAAACAAAATAAATTAAAAATGAAAAAGTTAAAAACAGTCCTTGCCATTTTATTAGTGGCCACCAGTTTTGTGAGTAAAGCACAAGACAATCAAAGTATTCCTAACCAACCAGACAATCCAAAATTAATTGCAGTTGTGAAGAGGGCAAATTGGTGTGCAGTATGCAGAGCAAATGGAGAACGGTTTGGGGCATTGATAATGCCATATACTGCAAAAGGTCTAAATATTTATACGAACGACCTGACTAACGACACAACAAAAGCTAATTCAAAATTAGAATTATAAAAAGCAAGTGTTTATGAAGCCGTAACAACGACACCAAGAAAAGGTATGGGGAAAATGTTAAAATCTTGTGGATTAGCGAAAGACAAAAAACAATCATCACTACCATCAGGTATTGTAACATTTATCCATCCAAAAACCCATAAGCAAATAAAGCAACTAAGTATTGCCAGTACTGACGAAGAAATGAAAACAACTATTGAAACACTTTTAAAATAACAGTTATCAAAAAGCAAACAAAAATTATTCTTTCCATTGTGTCAGTAACGTCTTTAGCAATGTGTATTTATGATTTTTTCGGATAATTAAAATCTATTCAAATGAAAGAGTCAATCAATATTTGGGGCATTAAAGAATTTGAAGGAGACGGTAAACATTGCCCAATTATTCCAGCAAATTTACCTTGGTATAAAAAAGTGGGACTAACATTTTTTCGATTTGGTGTATGCCCAATGTGTGTTACAATGAGCATGACCTACAGCATAGGTAAATTTTTTAGAAAAAATTTTGGAAATAACAGAGAACAAAAGTGTAGAGGGAATTTATCCGGTTACTAATATTTTATGGAAATGGAGGAGGTTAACTTTAATTTGGGCAAAGAGTAATTAAACCTGACGCAACGGCTTCAGCAAGGCTCAAAGGCTCGTTGAGAGATTACTATGGTACTACCAAATGTTTTTGGGGTTTCTTTTTCTCAATTATTAACATGCTTTCTTACCTGTACAAAAAAGCTATTACCCGATTAGCTATATTAAAAAAGGCCTCCATTTAAGAGGCCTTTTTTAATATACTGGGATTATTTATTGCGGCAGCAGCACCTGATCTATTTTATGCAATACGCCATTTAAATAATGCTGGTCGCTGGTACCTTTTGGATCTGGAATAAGCGGCGATGCATTGATGATAATGTTTGAAGCCGTGGCATTGCCAACTCCCTTTACCGTGGCGGCAGTAACAAATGGCACACCAAATGTTGCCGTTAAGCCCACGCCCGGATGCGTTGCGATTGCACCATTTAATAATGTTGGATAATAAGTGGTGGTGGTGGGAAAGTTATTGGTGAAAGCCCGGTAGCCAAAAATATGATATACCACTATCCCTTTTACCGTTTGTGCTGTTAACACACTGTATAATGCAGGATTGCTAAATACAGTTGGAGACGATGCCAGCGCCGTTGCCTGCCCTATTGCAATTGGTGGCGCATCCATAGCAGCCTTGGTTGCAGCATCTGCGGGTGTCATTCCTGCTCCAATATAGGCTGCTGTTAATTGTTGTGTAACAAGTGGAAGCAACCCTTTATAAATAGCGCCGGTGAGTGTAGCCTTAAAAGCGGCATCTGTAGGGGCGAATACGGTAAGGTTTGCTCCAATATTAAGTAATGCCCCCTGCAATGTACCCGGAGCCGCAGTACCACTGTCTGCCCGGTTAATAGCTGCCTTTAAATAAGTTAATGCGGTGTCTGTGTTTATCCTGTCCCATAAAAACCGCTGCGGAGGTGTTGTAACAAATGCAGGATGATGTATTACGCCGTTAGCCGTAACAAGGTCAACCGCCGTTAACGGGCCATTATTTAACCATTTACCATTTCTGGTGGAGGGAAAAGTTGTTAACCGTAAAAGTGCACTTACCGAAGGAGCAGGATTTAAAATGGTGGGGTACTGAAAATTTGGAAAGGTAGCCGGAATATTAACAGATAATAATGACTGAGCACCGATGTTATAGCTTACAATACCAGCAGCCGTTGCTGGTGGAATATTGGCATCTATAAACCCCGAAAAAACAGCGTCTGGAGCAAGTAACGGAACAAGGCCTCCGGAAATGGCATTGATAAAAATTTTCATGGCATTATTGTCAGGCACAAACATAGTAAAGGTGGTAGCTTTATTATTGATAGTTGTTACCAAACCAGCCTTCACAATCAATTTATAATATAGGCTATCGGTTGCAATAGCAGCAAGGGTTTCGCCCAATGTTTTACCGGTTGGAGCCACCACAGGCGACTCCGTAAACTGTTCTACTTCCTTATTACAGGCAGATAAAATCACCATCATGGAAAAAACCAACAATAAATGAATTTTAATTCTTTTGCTTATATATTTCATATACAAAGTTTTATTTTTTAAGCAATGCGTTTTGTGCCAATTTTATTAATAAATATTATAACCAAAACTCAGGTAGTATAAGCCCCCAATTAATGAGTTACCCACTGCATTATAATAGTATTGGTTAAGCAAATTAGTTGCGCCTAATTTAATGATAGATTTTGATTGAGGAAGTTTGTAGCTTATCTGCGCATCTACTGTTTGCACCGATGGCAAATTTCCATTCGCTAAATCTCCCTGAAAGTAAAATGCATCCTGCCATCTGTAAGCCACAGCAAAGCCTATCCGGTTATTTTTTCCAAAACCGGTGTTGCCAAAACTGGCATTCATTTTATATTTGGGAGAATTAAAAGAAGCAATAAAATTTGTTGGAACGTCTGTTAAATTATCCGATGAAGCGTTTACACTTAAAACATAATTACCTGATAATTTATAGTCTAACCCAATACCAAAACCATAAGTTTTTACTTTTGAAGAGGAGTTAATGGGTACAGAGTAAATTTGCCCGGCATCAGCATCTCCGGGTGTTATTGGTGCACCGGTACGGGATTGAACAACTACCCTGCGTGCAAGGAAGTTGGTATATTGCCCATAATACCCATAGATATCCAATAGTAATTTTGTATCCATAATCAACCCTTTATACCCTGCTTCAAAAGAAGAAATAGCTTCGGGTTTTAGGGTACCAAAATTCTGCTGTACTGTTTTGCCATTTTTTAGTGAATCCCTGTCATAAGCAGGGTTGGTATCAAAATGATAAATATTTTTAAATGCTGCGTTGCCGCCAATTAGTTTATACGAAACCAAATCAAGATTTATCCATTGCATTTGTGTGGAAGGGAAACGATAAGCCGTTTGATAAGACAACCTGATATTACTACTTTCGCCCACTTTAATCACAGCTGTTACCCTGGGTGTAAAGCGGCCTTTAAAATTTTCATTTTTATCGTACCTGGCAGAGGCTGTTATTTTCAGGTTGTTTGTTATTGCCCTTGAAGCCTGGATAAAAGCACCAATCTCACTAATGCCAATGGCACCTGCAGTGTCGGCAAATAAAGTTCCCTGGGAATTCAACACATATTTTTTATAATTGGCACCTACTAAAATATCAGCAACAGATTTTGTAACGGATGATAAATTGTAATTACCTTCCGCGCCATACAGGTCAGACCTATCTAATAATGCACCACCTTTAGGAACGGGCAATTTACGTATCCTGTTGTAGATATCATTGAATTCGGTTGTTCCAACCTTTGGTCTACCAACATCTGCAACAGCTCTTGCTGCTGTATGGGCATCAAAATCTGATGCACCCGAAAGTTTGGATGCTAAAAAAGCCTGGCCATATTGTGCATACCATCCTGTTGATCCTCCGCTGGGTTTCCATGCCTCATTAAAATTTTGAGTGGTAGCACCCAGATTATAAGATTCACCCGCATTTTCTTGTGTTGTATAGGCACGCAACATCCAGTTTTTATTATTCAATTCAAACTTATATTGCCCCATTTTAAAATCCTTGATAGAGTACCTTGAAGCACCTGTATAAACAGTGTTTCCTGTGCCCCAATAGGCCGCCAAAATAGCTTCTGTGCCCGGTGTTATTTTATAATTAAAGGAACCACCCAATTTAAAATTTACCGTGTTGGGATCTAAAATTTGTTGTTCCGTATAACCTGAACGGGAAACATTGATTGGTTTGCCAGTTAGTGTACTTATAAAGGGTGCTAAAAAAGGCGCCTGCCCTGCTACTCCATTTAATACCTGGCGAATATCAGCGGTGGTTTCATCTCCGTAAACATTCACTCCATCGTAATTGGGGTCGGTAGCCCTTGTGCCTGCCCTTAATACACCATTAGACCTGTCGTAATCTCTTGTATCAGTACCTATCCAGTCTTTTGCTTGTATTAACTCTGTGGTAATTTTAAATGCAAATTTGTCTGACACTTTGTGAGCCCATCTTATGGCCCAGTTATGATAAGGAGAAGCAGGCCTTTCACTTTGATCTGTATGCATAATACCTTCCTTTACAATAAAAGATAAACCCTGGTATTTAAAAGGGTTTTTACTGGTCATCAGCATAGTGCCATTCATGCCCCCGGAGCCATACAGTGCAGAAGTTGCACCAGATAATAATTCAATATTATCCACATCCAGTTCGTTTAAACCTACGATAGCGCCAACTGAAAAGTTCAAACCCGGCGCCTGGTTATCCATACCATCTACCAATTGATTAAACCGCACATTACCACTACCCCCAAAACCACGGGTAGTGGGTGTTTTAAAAGTTAAAGAAGAGGTAGTTACATCTACACCTTTTAAACTGGTGATCACATCGTAGAAGTTAGCTGCCGGGGCATTGCGTATGCCAGCCGCACTTACTCTTTCAATAGACACCGGTGATTCTAATATTTTTTGCACCACCCTGGATGCAGATACTACTACCTCTTGTCCCAGTGTGTTGGCTGGCTCCAGTTTAACGGTTAAAGTTTGTTCTGCATTATTTACCACTACCTCTTGCACTGCATACCCTACTGAGGAAATTAATAAAGTAACAGGCAGTTTTTGATTAACGTAGATTTTAAAGTTGCCCCTGTCATCACTGAAAGTACCGTTTTCGCCACCTTTTAAAGTAACTGATACAGCAGAAATACTTTCATTATTTACCCGGTTAAAAATAATTCCGGTGATGGTGGTGGATTGTGCAATGGTTGCAAGCGATAATAAATTCGCTAAAATAAAAGCGAATAAATAGATTATACGTTTTTTCATATAGCATCATTTAGTTTAGTAAATATCGGGTAAAATAAGCATAGTTTCAAGACGTAGAATTTTATTTGTCACTATGTGTTAAAATTTTATAAAGGTAAAATTGGGTGGTTAATTCAGTTGCCTGTAATTTAGCCGTATGGCAACATTTCAATTCCCCCGGCAAACAAATTTTTACAGAGGAAAAGTAAGAGACGTTTACACCATCGCTGAAGACTGGCTGGTAATGATAGCAAGTAACCGTATTTCTGCATTTGATGTAATACTCCCAAAAGCAATTCCATATAAAGGACAGGTATTAAACCAAATAGCTGCTTACATGCTGAAGGCAACAACTGATATTTGTAAAAACTGGCTGGTTGAAACACCTACTACCAACAGTGCAATCGGCAAAAAATGTATTCCGTTTAAAGTAGAAATGGTGATACGTGGAAACCTTACAGGCCATGCCTGGCGTACTTATCAAAGTGGCAACTACAAATTATGTGGTGTTACAATGCCGGATGGAATGAAAGAGAATGATTTTTTTCCGTCACCCATTATTACCCCCTCTACCAAAGCTTCGGTTGGCCACGATGAAGATATTAGTAAAGACAGTATTATTAACACAGGCATTGCAAGTGCCGAAGAATATGCTGTATTGGAAAAATATACGCTGGCGCTTTTTGAAAGAGGCAAACAACTTGCCGCCAAACGGGGATTGATACTGGCAGATACCAAATATGAATTTGGTAAAATTGGTGATGAAATATATTTAATGGACGAGATACATACTCCGGATAGCAGCAGGTATTTTTATGCAGATGGTTACGAGGAAAGACAGGCAAAAGGCGAAAGGCAAAAACAATTAAGCAAAGAATTTGTAAGGGAATGGCTGATAGAAAATAACTTTATGGGCAAAGAAGGGCAGTTGGTTCCGGAAATGTCTGATGACTGGATAACTACGATCAGCAACCGTTACATTGAATTATATGAAAAAGTAATTTGCGAAAAATTTATCCCTGAAGCATTGAGTAATGAGGCTACCTTTAGCCGGATTAGTGAAGCTTTGGATAGGGCAGTATCTTAACTTTAACCAAGCGAAGTAAAGTTGAAAATATGTTTTTTTAATTTATAAACTGAACATTCAAAAAAAGAAATATGCACATAAAATTTTTATTGCTGAGCCTCCTTTCATGTAGCATAGCTACTGCCCAAAAGAAACCTTATTTATTAGTGGGTACTTACACACACGGTAAAAGCGAGGGTATTTATGTGTATACATTTGATAGCAAAAATGCCGGTAACAATTTGATCAGTGTGGCTAAAACAAGCAACCCAACTTACCTGGCAATATCACCCAATAAAAAAACGGTGTATGCCGTAAATGAAAATGCCGATACTACAGGATCTATAATCGGCGGTGCTGTTACTGCATTTCAATTTGATGCTGCCAATGGAATACTAACAGCAATGGATAAGCAATTATCCGGCGGCACAAATCCATGTTATGTTTCGGTTGACAAATCAGGTAAATGGGTTTTTGCAGGCAATTATTCAAGCGGAACATTATCTGTTTTTCCTGTAAAGGCAAATGGTTCTATTGATGCAGCCAGCCAGGAAATTGCAAATGCCGGAACAGGGCCTAATAAGGAAAGGCAGGAAGGTCCCCATGTGCATGCAACAGTTGTGTCGCCCGATAATAATTATTTGTTTGTGCCCAACCTGGGTATTGATAAAGTGATGATTTACCACATTGATAAAAGTAATGGAAAACTTACTCCTGCACCAATAGCGTTTGCGAAAACTGATGCAGGTGCAGGGCCCAGGCATTTTGATTTTGCACCCAATAAAAAATATGCTTACCTAATAGAAGAATTGTCAGGCAATGTTATTGCTTATCATTATAGTGATGGTAAAATAAATAAGATCCAAAGCATTAGTTGCCTGGCAAAAGATTTTAAAGGCACTGTGGGTGCTGCAGATATTCATGTATCACACGATGGAAAATTTTTGTATTGCAGTAACCGTGGAGATGCCAATACCATTACCATATTTGCCATCAACCAACAAAGTGGTAAACTTACCGTAGCAGGCTACCAATCTGCGTTAGGTAAAACTCCCCGCAATTTTAATTTTGACCCGACGGGTAATTTTTTACTGGTAGCTAACCAGCAAAGCGATAACATTGTTATTTTTAAAATTGACAGAAAAACGGGCTTATTAACGGATACGGGTAAACGAATATCAGCACCAAACCCGGTGTGTATTAAGTGGATTGAATAAAGCCTCCCTGCCCTCCAATGGAGGGCTATCAAACCCTGTTATTGGAAAAATTTTAAGTTACAATACTACAAGAACCCTCCTCCGGAGGGCATGGAGGCTTCGGCCTTAATCTTTGTTTACTTTTATTAAAAATCATCGCATCTTTTTCTATTCCTTTGCGTAATTCCCTTTGCACTTCCATGGGCAAATGATATACTGTTTGACATGCAACACTACAGCATCCGTCATACTTTCTGGCACAGGCGGCACATTGTATAAATAACAAATGGCATGCTTCGTTTTTGCAATTGGTATGTGTATCTGCAGGTTGGCTGCATTGATGGCATTGTGCAATAATATCCGGTGTTATCCGCTCCCCCAGCCTGTCATCGAACACAAAATTTTTGCCAATGAATTTGCTGTCCATGTTATTTTCCCTTGCCTGCTTTGCATAGTTGATGATGCCTCCTTCCAAATGAAATACATTGTTGAAGCCATTGTGTAACATATACGCACTGGCCTTTTCGCAACGGATGCCCCCAGTACAATACATGATAATATTCTTTTCCTTTTTATCCTGCATCATATCTACCACCATGGGTAATTGTTCCCTAAAGGTATCGCTTGGTATTTCTATCGCTTTTTCAAAATGTCCCACTTCGTATTCGTAATGGTTGCGCATATCAATTACCACTGTATCTTCATCCTGTAGCAGTTCATTCATTTGTGCGGCATTTACATATTTACCTTTTTTGGCCATACTAAATTCTGCATCTGTAATACCATCGGCTACAATCTTTTCCCTTACTTTAATTTTCAATACCCAAAAAGATTTACCATCATCATCAACTGCAATATTTAAACGCAATTCATTTAATGCAGGGATAGAACAGAGGTAATTATTAAACGCCTCCACATGCTCATTTGGTACGCTTACCTGCGCATTGATGCCTTCTTTTGCAATGTAAATTCTTCCAAATACTTTTAACGCATTGAGTGCTGTATACAGCTCATCCCTGAATTGTTTTGTATCCCCGATAAAAAAATAATGATAAAAAGAAATGGTGGTACGGGATGTAGTTTCCTGGTACAATAATTTTTTAAGCTCCGCCTGGGAAACCCGGTTATGTAATACGGCCATAATAATTAATTTGATTCCGGTGCTACCAGAAAATCTTTTAAGATTGGATGCTTGCAGGCAAACCAAATTGAAAGGCGAAGGTAATTATTTGTTGGCACAGATTACATATAGGAGCTTTGCGATGGTGGGTATTCATTGAACGTCAGAGCAACCAACAACAAACGCCTTTTTTTGGAAAACAAATGTACAATACTTTGTTTGTCCAGCCCCACTATTGCAAAACCCATGCTGCCTGCAGTAATTAGTCTGCCAGTTGTTTGGATTTTATTATGATGAAACCAAATGTCCCTTTTGAATATGTCAGATTTACTTTTGCCGAACGTTTAACAATGTCTGCAGAGTCACAATAAAAGAGTAACTGCTTTTCTGTCCCGTAAAAATTGATAATTACATAAGGCTGAAAACAACTACTACTTTTTCCTCGCCCTAAAGTTCCAATCTTAAGGATGTTAAAATCTTCTGTCATCAATTCTTTGTCCGCAAAATGTTGGTTTAAAAAAAGTAAGCCTAAGTAGAAAATCCCACTTCCAATGGCTGTCTTTATTAAGAATGTCCAAAATGTCGAATAGCTACTTTTTATTAATTTTAAAGCCGTAAAAGCTATGATTGTCCCAAAAACAATTGCAGCAAATAAATATTTCGTGTCAATAATTGTAAGTCTATAAATATTGATGCCCCAAATTGTCAAGCCAAGTGAAGTGAAAAATAAAACGGTCAGAACTGCGTCCCCTGTGTTAAAGCTAAATTTTTTATTAGAGTCTTTGTCCTTGCTCATAGTTAGTTGGTGCTCAAATATTATTGCAGGGAGCCGGTGTGGCCTATTAC
>JANYFT010000297.1 GCA_025359625.1 Ferruginibacter sp. | reverse complement strand
AATACAAATGCCAATGCAGAATCCTTTAACTCAAAAATAAAGCTGTTCAGAGCAAATCAAAGAGGCGTGGTAGATATACCTTTCTTCTTGTTCAGGCTGCACAAACTTTTTGCTTAGTCCCCACAAGATTAATGTGAGCCGAAAAATAAGTGTAAAATAATTTGCGAAACCAAATAGTTGCGCATATATTTGCAACCGATTAGTTTCTTAAATAAATCTTTTAAACAAATGCGACGAGACATATTTCAAGCCATTGCAGACCCGACAAGGCGAGCTATTATAGCCTTAATCGTATTGCAGGCAATGACCCCTAATGCCATTGCCGAAAACTTCAACACAACCCGGCAAGCAGTGTCAAAACATTTACGCATTCTGACAGAATGTGGGCTTGTAAAACAAGAATACCAGGGCAGAGAAATTTATTACTCTCTTGAAATTGACAAAATGAAAGAAATAGATAAATGGTTAGAACAATACCGAAAAATTTGGGAAAACCGATTTAATCAATTGGACAAAATATTATCAACAATTAAAAAACAAAAAAAATGACAAACAATTTGCTATTTGATTTTACTGTTGACAAAGCAGCGAAAACGGTATTCATAACAAGAGAATTTGATGCAGACCTATCACTGGTATGGGATGCATTTACCAAAGCAGAAATCCTTGACCAATGGGTGGCCCCCAAGCCCATGTCATCAAAAACAAAATACATGGATTTTAAAGTTGGTGGCAAAAGATTTTATGCAATGGTAAGCCCCGAAGGACAAGAGCGTTGGGCAATACAGGAATACACTTCCATTACTGCAAAAACCAACTTTAAAATGTACAATGCTTTTGCTGACAAAAATGAAAACCCAGAATTGCCGGGTTCGGAATGGGATCATACTTTCAGCGAACAAAAGGGAACAACAAAAGTGAGAATTACTATTTACAATGAATCTCTTGAGAGGTTAGAGAGAATACTTGATGGCTTTACACAAGGAATGAAAATGGCATTGAACAACCTGGAAAATCTGTTGGCAACTTTATCCAAAAAATGATTTACGTTTTCAAAACTTCTGTCAACACAAAAAGCCAGGTTAAGAAACTGAAACCGAATATTAATAAAATGCTTCCGGCTGAAAAATGGAAATTCAACCTTGAAGACTGCGACAACATTTTGCGTATTGACAGTGAAGAAAATTTAGTTTTGAAAATAACAGGCTTGCTAAAAAAACATAAATTTCACTGTGAAGAATTACAATAATATTAATTAATCAATTTAAAAATCAAAATTATGGCACTTATCAATCCTCACATTAACTTCAACGGCAATGCCGAAGAAGCATTCAATTTTTACAAATCAGTTTTTGGTGGTGAATTCGCAAAAGTTATGCGTTTCAAAGACCTGTCAAGCCCTGAATTTCCAGTAGCAGAAAATGAGGCAAATAAAATTATGCACATTGCCTTGCCGATCGGCAAAAATTTTCTAATGGCCAATGATGTTCCAGAAATTATGGGAAAAACAAATGAAAATGAAAACAGGTCTAAAATATAAATTAGTGCAGAAAGTAAGGAAGAGGCGGACAAATTATTCAATGGTCTTTCGGCAGGGGGACAAATTGAAGGTCAAATCGGCGACAGTCCCTGGGGCTCATATTTTGGATGTTTTAGAGACAAATATGGTATTGAATGGATGGTGGACTTTACCCCAAAATATAACGGGCAAAAGTAACTGACAAAAAACAACGAACGCCCGACATTAAGTGGAGAGACGAAGCCCCACAAAAAAAACCCTGGTACATTATGGTGTATCGGGGCTTTTTATTGCGGCCTTTTTAAGGTGGTGTTGTAATACTTTTAAAGCAGGGTATTATTTCCTTCCCAGCAATCTCCTCCGGAGCCCGTGTGAAAGCCAAGGGCGTTGCGTACTACGGAGTGATAATAAGTGTTCAAAAAAGAAATCATGCTAAGATGCTTAACAGTTTGGCAAATGATACAGTTATTTGGGACAGAAAATTAATAGAACTTAAAGCGCAAAACGGAAAATGGCTTTTGCATTTTGAAAATGAAACTTTTGCGACAGCAGATTTTGTTATTGGTGCTAATGGTGGAATGTCTACAGCAAGAAAATATATTACGGAAACCAATATTGAAAATACAGGAACTTTTATTATACAAGGTGAAATATTTAAACCAGAAATAGAATGCGCCAATTTTTACCAACTGTGTAACAACAATATACTAATGACCTCATTCAAAGGAATTTCACTAGTTGCAAACCCTAATAACAATGGAGCATTGACATACAATGTAATTTTTAGAAGTCCTGAAGAATGGGTTGGGGAAAATGGATTAAACTTTCAGGATACAGGCAGCATAATTATGTTCCTTTCAAATTTGCTTGCAGACTGGAATGAAATTTACAAGAAATTATTACGTTCAACATCTTCTTTAATCGGACTGCCAACAAGAAAATTTCCGTTAAGTAAAACCTGGAAAAATGATAGATCATTACCAATAACACTTGTTAGAGATGCTGCTCATATAATGCCACCTTTTGCAGGCGAAGGTGTAAACATTGGACTACTGGACACCATAATTTTATCAGATAACCTGACTAACGGAAAAGTTGAAACCATACAAGAAGCCATCAACGACTATGAACAACAAATGATAGTTTATGCAACAGAAGCACAACTTGAAACAAGTAAGAACGAAATACAAATACTTCGACCCGACTTTTCATTTCATAATTTTATGAAAGCATAAACTTGAACCCTTCCCGGCGACCTTTACTTGTTCTAATATTGTCCTATTTACATCTTCAAATAGATTTAGGTTGCTCCAAACTTGATATAGGGCATTTACAATAAAGGAGGCTTGCAAACGTTTAATTATTATAGATCTCTGTAAATCTGTACTACCCTTACCTAAAACTAAAAATGAACCTATGAAAAACAATCTTTACAAATTGCTGTCAATACTCTTATTATTTGTATTACTTTTATCTGCGTGTAATGGTTCCCGCCAATCTACCCATCGTGGCATTAATAATAGGGGTTACAAAGGCTATTGATACTTATTCGACATTTAGGCATTGTTGTTGTTTTTATTAATTGTAATCTTTGCTTTTGACACTAAACTTTGATTCTGTGTTTGGTCTTTTCTCACAACCAAATTGGTATACCAATGGACGGGTAGCAAAATGAATTGACTTATAAATAAATGAAGCCAAATGACTTAGTTTGCAAAGCCATAGTATTTTTACACAACACTAAAGGAAGTTTCTTTCTATGCCGAGATAGGCAAAAGAACGACAGTAAATAAATACTATCAACACTTAACTTTGTTGCCAACAAAAAAGATATAAAAATGGAAAAAGCAATTCTGGCCGGTGGATGTTTTTGGGGCGTAGAAGAACTCATTCGCAATATTCCCGGCGTTAGTTCTACTATAGTAGGATACACGGGTGGCGATGTGCCCAATGCAACCTACCGCAATCATGGCACCCATGCAGAAGCCATCGAGATTATGTTTGATCCCTCAACAGTAACCTACAATACATTGTTGCAATTCTTCTTCCAGATTCATGATCCTACAACGCTTAACAGGCAGGGAAATGATAGGGGCACATCTTACCGTTCTGCTATTTTTTACCTGGATGAAGGGCAGAAGGAAACAGCAGAAACACTCATCAATGAAATGACAGCTTCCGGCAAATGGCCGGGGCAAATTGTTACTGCAGTAGTACCGGCCGCCGATTTCTGGAATGCAGAAGAAGAACATCAGAATTACCTACAAAAAAATCCTTACGGTTACACTTGCCATTTTATGAGGCCAGACTGGACATTGGGATAACATTGATCCCGGCGCCTGGAGCTGCTTCGCTAATGGAAACATTTACCCCATCGAGAGAAGAAAAAATTAATAATTGTTTCTCTAAATAATATTGCTCTTCAAACAATATATTGACCAATCAGTAAAAATGTGTGGTGCATCTTCCTCAGTACTGTAGAACAGATGAACCTATAAATAAAAATAAAAGGAGCTTTTTTTTGTAATCTGTTTATTGGCAGAGCATATTCCTGTAAAATTTCTGTGGCAACTAATTTGCCTGCTAACAATAACTAAAAAATAGTTATGAAATTTATTAATACACTTGCCGTTTTATCCCTCTTGTTTTTTGCTTCCTGCAATAACGAGAGTACAGATGCCCGAAATGGGTCAAAATCAAATGATAGTTCTGGTAGTAGCGCAACTGATACTTCTGCAAAAGGAAGTGGTGGTACTGTTATGCCCGGATCGGGTAGTGGTAACAATGCTTCTGGCACTTCCAACGCCGGGATAAATGGAACAGATACTGCAGCAGTAGGCACTAACCATAGTATTGGAAGGGACAGTAACAGTAAAAATAAAAAGCACTAATAAGTACTTGACCATTCCTTAAAATCCATCCTTGTAGATCGGATTATGATTTAAAAGACGGCATAAATAAAGAGAAAACCCTTTTATACTTGTTTTAGATAAAAGCTTTATTATTGTTGAAACTGTAATTTGGTATCAGCATTTTTTATTCAGATAATAGATGTAAAACGTAATGAAACAGTTATTGACAATAGCTTCGGTGTATGCATTTGCCCTTGTATTCTCAGTTTTACTGTTAGCATTTTGTAACATAAAGCAAAAAGCACCTGCCCATACAAAAGGTAGCAAGTATATTATTAATTATGCACCTGTAAAGAGATACCATCAGAGACAGGTTGTTAATAAAGATCAGATATTCCCAATAAAAAGATTTAAGAAAAGCGACACTACTAAATCGCTCTTTCCCAAAAGGAGGTGGCACATTAAAAAAGATCAATCGTTGCAACGCCAGCAATATCTGTATTGCTAGGGATGGCAGTAAATGAAAATTCTTTGACGAATTCCATAAGGTACTTTCTTTTCTGCTATGTTATAAGTTCGCATGGTGAACGAGCTTCAAATATAAAAGAATCGCTTGCGCCAATAAATGAAAGATGTTCCAATACATTATTTTATTAAAGAATTCCCCCAGCCCTTACATACAATGACTTGTTTAAGGTATTACTTAAAAAAACTTTCTATTGTTTGTTTATAGATACCAGCTTTATGGTTTCATTGGTTCCTTCTGCACTTTTTATGCTTAACTGGTAAATGCCTTTTGGTAATGATTTTGGTAATTGTATGGTTTCCGTGGCACTTCCTGCATTGTGAGCAATTGTTTTATAATAAAGTGTTTGCCCTGCACCGTTGTATAGTCTTACCACATAATCTCCTTTTAATTTATCGTTAAGTTGAAGGCTAAAGTTATTGCCTGTAACCGGATTGGGGTAAATAGAAATGCTCTCCGCTTTACCAATATTCACCCATACTATCTCGCTGTATTTAATTTCATTACTGTTATCAATTGCCTTTATGCGATAATAATTTATTCCTTTCCTGGGTTGAACATCTAACCATTTGTAACTTACCGGCCTGTTATTGTTTAAGGAGGATAATTTTCCCGCAATGCTAAAGGTGCTGCCGTTAAAAGATTTTTCTACCAGGTATTCTTTTGTATTAGTTTCCATTGCTACATTCCATTCCACCTGTACCCCACTATTTTTTTCAGCAACTTTAATGCTGGTGAAACTAACAGGTAGTGCAATAAAAGCAACAGGCTCGCCATAAATAAAATCATCCATCACCACCACATCGTCACTGGAAGTTTCGCTCATACCCATCGTAGTATTGCCGGCTGTAATCCGTACACGTGAGATGGTTGGGATTATATAGCTAATACCAAGAAAAGAAAAGGTTTCGTTACCTGTAACAGCGGGTACAAGGTATTTACCTAGCGAAGCATTGTTTTGATCAAAATATTCTATGCTGCTTACCCCCGTTAAATCCACATCTGTAAAAGCTGATCCAAAACCGCTTACAAGAGCAGTGGTATTTGACCCGGGAACAAAAAAAGTAACGTCGGTAATGTTTGACGAAAGAGAAGTGAATAACCGCTGCGCAGAAAAAGGCGCAAATAAAGTTGAATATACCGGATTAAAATTATTGAATTCAATGGGCGTTGATGAAGGGTTAGCTGAATTAGCACTTACCTGTAATCCGGTTCCAACTGTAGCAAGGATTACACCCCGGGGAGATGTGGCATTAAAAAAATCGGTAGGAAGATTATTGGGCGCTGCAAAGGCGTCAGGCACTCCATCCCAATTAATTTGGCGGCGACCGGTACCGAAAGAACCAGCCACGTTTGAATTCAATGTCCCCAGGTCGGTACGGTACTGATCAACCACTGTCTGTATTGAGGCTGCGGTTAAGCCGGATACGCTTCTTAATATTACCTGATCAGACACTGGTTCTCCATAAATAAAGTCATCGATTACAACAAGGTCAGTAGATACAGATTCATTTACAGCAGCGTTCAAAGCCGCATTGCCACAGGTTATGCGTACCCGGCCAATAACGGCGGTGCTGTAACTGATTCCAAGAAAAGAAAATGTTCCGTTACCTGTTGCCTCTGTAACAAAAAAAGTTCCGAGGGAAATATTGTTCCTGTCAAAGTATTGGATGCTGGTAGTATTTGCTAAATCGACATCGCTGAAAACGGCACCAAAACCACGCACTTGTGCAGGGATAGCGGAGCCTGGAAAATAGAAAGTAACATCAGTAATATTGCTGCCAGAAGGCGTGAATAATCGCTGGGCAGAAAAAGGGGAGAACAGCAAGGAATAGGTGGGGTTGATGTTATTGAAATTAACAGGGGTAGATGTTGGATTGGAAGAATTAGCACTTACTTGCAAGGCTGTTCCGGCTGTGCTAAATACAACTCCTCTTGGCGAAGTGACGTTAAAAAAATCTGAGGGTAAATCGTTGGGTGCTGCAAAGGCGTTAGGCACCCCGTCCCAATTAATTTCCCGCCTGCCTGTGCCGAAGGAACCTGGAACATTTGTATTTAAAGTGCCAAGATCTGTTCGGAATTGGTCCACAACTGTTTGTATGGCAGATGCATTTGCGCCGCTGCCACTTCTTACTAACTGAGCAAAACTGGAAAAGAAGAACATCGTGAAAGCAACAACAACGAAAAATTTACCAGGAAAAATGTGCAAGTTTTTCAATCGGCATTCGACAAATAAATTGTTGATGTCAAAAGTATTCATATTGAATGGTTTTAATTTTAATAAAAAGTGAATGGAGGACTTGCCGATACAGAAAGTGAACGGCCTACAAATGTAAGAAATTTAATTATTTTTTTGAATTAACAGCAAACTAAGTTATAATCCGGAACGCTTCAACATTGAACAGGAACAAAATTTAAAGAAGCAATACTTAACTGCTGGCTGAATCAAATAACTTCCTCATAAGTGCTCTATAACCGCTATTGGTTTTGATGAGGGGTTCAAAAACGGCTTTATAATAAAAGTAGCAGCGGCTAATGGTGTCTGTTAGTAAGTCCCACAGGCCTTCTAAAGACATTATTTCGGAGTCATCTTTTGCTCCTTGCCGGCCATACTTATTCAAATGCTTCATGAATAGATTTGGCCGGTTGCGAAAACCATTTGGGCCCACTGGCTGTCATATACACACAATCCTCGAACCGCACACCAAATTCCCCAACGATGGAAATGGTAGGCTCTATGCTGAAGCACATGCCCGGTTCTAATAATTGTTGGTTGCCTTTTACCATATTACCCCATTCGTGCCCATCCATACCAATACCATGGCCGGTGCGATGTGGCAGGCCCGGCAATTGATAGCCTGGCCCGAAACCAGCATTGATAATCACTTTACGGGCAGCAGCATCCACTGCTTCGCAGGCTGTTCCAATTTTGGCCGCAGCAAACCCGGCTGACTGTGCCTGGTGTTCAAGGTCCCATATTTGTTGTTGTCTTTTGGTAGGTTCAGCACCAAAGACGATGGTACGGGTAATGTCAGAACAATAGCCCTGCACCTTGCATCCGCAATCCATTAAAACGATATCGCCTTTTTGAAGTTTTCGGGGTTGTGTTGTGCCATGCGGAAAAGCAGATGCTTCACCAAAAAGGCAGAGTGCAAAATCAGGATCGCCACCCAATTGCTCGTGTGCTGCATTTACTATGGAAGAAAGTTCAGCGGGTAGCATGCCTTCCTTCAATTGACTGATACCAACTTTAATGGCTGCCACGGTGATATCATTTGCCTTTTGCATTAGTGCCAGTTCCGCAGCTGATTTTATTATGCGGCAGGGCATGGTTACCGGGGTGCCGCTTACATAATTTAAATGCGGTGCTTCTTTTTTGATGCCATCCACAATAAAAAAACGAAGCTGTTCTTCAATAGCAATGTTACCAGACAAAATCCCTGCATCTTTAAAAATACCTGCAATTAATTTGTAAGGGCTTTCGTCTTCCTGCCAGGCATAAACTTCTTTTTCAATCCTGATCTGTTCCCTTAAACGGGCTTCTTCAAAACCGGGGCAAATATATTTTACACTTCCCTTTGCAGGTATCACGGCTACCATAGTCCGTTCGCTGGGCCCCCAGCTTATACCGGTAAAATATTCCAGCGAAGTACCGCAATCCAAAACCAGCGCTTCCATTTTTTGTTGGGTAAGTAAACGTTGCGCCTTTTCTATCCGGGCCTCTCTTTGCTTTACAGATATGGGTATCACATCGACCGTTATGGATGACAGTTTATCTGGCGGAGTTGTTTTTTCTTTTGGTTGATTGGCTGAATTACAGGAACTTATTCCTGCAACAACTCCTGCTGCTGCCATAGCAGAGACGTTAATGAAGTCTCTTCTTTTTAATGTCATATAAATGGAATTGATGGATAGTATATTAAGGAATTTGAAGGTAGTGTTTTTAATGGTGCCTGAAAAGATCAATTAAAATTGTCGCAAAGGGTACCAACTTTTTGCAAGCTTGTCCTGACTCAGCGCTAATTTGCTAAGGTTGGCAATCCTGAAGCATTCGGCAATTTAAAATGCATCCGACCGGTAATTGCTTACATTTTTTCCCACATCGAGTTAGGTTCCCCACAACATTTTGCACTATGCAACTGATTTAACTGGTGGATTGATTTTTGAATGGTATGGGTTGTGGAAATAATTTAACCATTAAAGTTTACATATTATTAAGCCCCGACAAACAATTTTTAAAAAGATCAAAAAATTAAGAAAAATGAAAAAAGTAATTATTTTATCAGCTGCAGTCATGTTAAGTGTTGCTGCTTTTGCACAGGATACGATTCCTAAAAATAATAAAGATTCTTTGTTAATGAAAAGCAGGAACGGAGATTCTCTTTTAAGCCAGGGTCAGCAAAATTTGAATAAAGATCCATTGGGTAATCCTAATCCCGATAGTTTATTTAATAAAAATAATCATACCGACAGCCTGAACCCCACCGGCCTCAATGGTGATTCAAAACTGAAAACTGGCGCTGATACTACTAAAGCTGCTACGATGAATCAACCCAATGACAACAAAGCAATGGCTGATTCATCTACATCAATTGCAGTTACGGACAGGGTGATGATGAAGGAAGAAAAAATGTATTTAGTGAAAAACGGGGAAAACACTTTATTGGATAAAAGCTATAAACTTGAAAGTGGAGTAGTTGTTAGTGCCAATGGGAACGTAAAATTTCCGAGTGGGAAAACAGTGCAATTAAAAAATGGACAGTTTATTGAATTAAAGCCGATTGAAAAAACTCCAGATTCAAAAACTACAACGGGGCCTAAAAAAACAGTTGTAAAGAAAAAAATAAGTCATAAAAATTAAACGCTTTAGCCGGATGATTTGGCTTGCAAAAAGTAATTTTCCTTTGACAAAATAGTAATTAAGTTTTAAAAATATAAATGGGGCAGCCTTAAAGAGCTGCCCCATTTCAGTAGGTATAATTCATTCGTTTATTTAAGAAATAAAAGTGATTGGCGGTGGAGTAAAATTAAAACCAGTTTTTATTCACGGAATATTTCCCAGAAGCAAATAATTGATTATCTAAAAAGTGGGATATTCATTTCTACGGCTGAAGTTCCACAATGACTTACTGTTAAATGGAGCGTCGCCAATGAAGCTCAATCAGGGATATTAGTTGGTAAAAAAATACAGGTATAAACTTTTGTTTTTAAATAGGGTTACCAGTTAATAAAAGTCAACTGTTTTTTATTAAGGGGCTCAATATAAAAATAGTACTTGCATTTTGTAAAAGCATATTGTATTTTTCTATCCCTTTTAACCTTTTCGCCTTCGGCGGATCAAAACCAACTTTTATTATGAATTCAGAAATTTTAAAACACATTCACTGGCTTGCCGTACTGGTAGCTGGTGTTGGCTATTTTGCCTTAGGTGCACTTTGGTATTCTAAAGTATTGTTTGCACCGAAATGGCTGGCGCTTTTAAAAATAGACGCCAGTGACCCCAATGCTACCAAAGGAATGGCAGGCATTATGGTGGCATCTTTTGTAACCATCCTGGTGGCCTGTACGGGACTTGCCATACTGGTAGCCTATCTTCATTTGTCGGGCTTTAGCCAGGGTTTAAAATTGGGTGCTTTAACGGGTATCTGCTTTGGTATTACTTCCATTACTAATAGTTACCTGTATGAGAAAAGGCCGCTTGGCCTGCATTTTATTAATGGTGGCTACACATTGTTGGGTAATATAATTGCTGCCGTTATTATTTGTGTTTGGCAGTAAAATAAAATAGCGATGCCCTGTTTTTTTGAACAGGGCATCGCTATAAAAAACTTGTTGGTTATTATTCTACCGTAGATACTTTTAAAATATTGGTGGGTAAATGTTTGTCAATTGGGGTACTGCCGGTATTCACAACCACATCTCCTTTTTTAAGAAAGCCTCTTTCTTTCAAAATATTTATCTGGTCCATGAAGATATCATCCAGGCTCTCTTCTTCTGCATAATAAATTGGCCTTACCCCCCAGCTTAAACTTAACTGATTGATAAGTGATTTTTCTTTACTAAAAATATACAGGGGCGCTTTGGGCCGGTAGCTGCTTAGCATAAAACCAGTGTACCCGCTTTGTGTCATTCCTATCAATGCTTTTGCATTTACATCTTTGGCCATTTTACAGGCGCTTGCGCATAAGGCATCGCTCAGCAAAGATGGAGAGTGGGGTTGGGGTGTTAAAATATCATCCCTGTCATAATCATACAGGGTGCCTTCTACCTGTAAAATTATTTTGCTCATCATTTCCACCACCAGCGTAGGATACTGTCCCATGGCGGTTTCGCCGCTTAGCATTACAGCATCGGCACCTTCTAAAACGGCGTTGGCCACATCAGTTACTTCGCTACGGTTTGGTTTGGTGCGTTCCATCATGCTTTCCATCATCTGCGTAGCAACAATAACAGGTTTTGCACGGTGCATACATTTACGGATAATCTCTTTTTGAATGATCGGCACCTGTTCAACAGGAACTTCTACCCCAAGATCGCCCCGTGCAACCATGATGCCATCACTTTCAATAATGATATTGCGGATGTTTTTTAAAGCCTCCGGCATTTCAATTTTGGATATAACTTTTGCTTTACTTTTTTGTGCTTTGATGCGTTTTTTAAGATCAATAATATCGTCCGCATGCCGTACAAAAGAAAGGGCAATCCAGTCAAGGTCTTGCGTGATAATAAAATCAAGGTCTGCAATATCTTTTTCTGTTAACGAAGGCATAGTTAACGCAGAGTCCGGCAGGTTTACCCCTTTTTTTGGGAATAGCATACCCCCTAATGTTACAGAAATTCTTACATCTTTATCATTTAATATTTCTTCTACCTTAACTTCCATTTTGCCATCATCTAAAAAAATACGTTCCCCAATTTTTACATCTTTGGCAAGGTTGGCATAACTAACATAAATTTTTTCTTTAGTGCCCACTATTTTGTCGGTGGTAAAAATAAACTGACTGCCATCTTTTAATTCAATCTGTCCATTTTCCAAATCACCTACTCTTAATTTGGGGCCCTGCAGATCTCCCAAAATAGCGATGTTGTAAGGTTCTTTGCGGTTTATTTCTCTTATAAAATCAATGATGATCTTTTTATCTTCGTAGGCACCATGCGAAAAGTTTAAACGAAAAACATTTACACCGGCTTTTACCAGGTCTAATAATTTTTCGTAAGTAGAACATGCCGGCCCAACTGTTGCAACAATTTTTGTTCTTTTAATTGTGTGTTGCAAGCCTGCTTCCTTGTCCATTTCAGCATGCAGGTATTTACCTAGATTTTTGCTCATTATTTTTTATTTAATTTTCAATTGTTTGCTGAAGTGTGCAACAATTTGACAAACACTTCTTCTGTATTTTTTACGATTATTTAGCTGGCTAATATCCTCACAATTTTCATCCACTCTTCACTAATGCGTTGTTTCTTTTTTACCGCTTCGTTCAATGGTATGTAGTGCATGCGGTTGTTAATCATGCCCACAAAAACATTAAATTTTCCTTCCATTAAACACTCAACGGCAGAGTAGCCCATGCGGCTTGCAATCAACCTGTCGAAGCAGGTAGGGGAGCCCCCTCTTTGTATATGGCCTAAAATACAAACCCTTACATCCTGTATGGGTAAACGCTCTTTTATAATTTTTGCAATTTCATCGGCCCCGCCAAACTCATCGCCTTCGGCTACTACAATCAGGTTTACCAACTTATGCCTTCTTTCTTTTTCTGCCAGTTGCTTTATTACTTCTTCAATATCTGTTTTGCGCTCGGGTATCAAAACATTTTCAGCACCGGTAGCAATACCGCTGTGCAAGGCGATGTAACCTGCATCCCTGCCCATTACTTCAATAATAAATAAACGGTCATGAGCATCTGCAGTATCCCTTATTTTATCAATCGCTTCTACAGCAGTATTTACTGCGGTATCGAAACCAATGGTAAAATCTGTACCGGCAATATCTTTATCAATGGTACCGGGTAAACCTACACAGGGGATATCATACTCATTGCTAAATATCTGGGCACCCCTAAAACTACCATCACCACCAATGATCACCAACCCATTGATACCTAATTTGGTTAAATTTTCATAAGCTTTTTTTCTGCCTTCCGGTGTAAAAAATTCCTTGCACCGGGAAGTTTTTAAAATAGTGCCTCCTCTTTGAATAATGTTGGCAACACTTCTGCTCTCCATTTTAAAAATATCATTTTCAACCATTCCGGTGTAACCACGCATAATTCCAAATACTTCCAGTCCGTTATAAATTCCTGTTCGCACTACGGCACGTATACAGGCATTCATTCCGGGAGCATCACCACCAGATGTTAGTACTCCAATCTTTGTAACCTTTTTTTTCATATCTAAAAAAACCTCTTTTTAATTAAAAAACTTTCAATTCTACTGTTATTTCAATAATAATAATATAAATATTGCGAACCTTTCAAAAATAAGCATTTAAAACTAATCTGAAAATTTCACAGTGCTTATTGAATAAAATTGATATTTAAATATCACCTTTCAAGTAATATTCTTTCATGATAGTAAATATTTTTTCTTTTAAGGCAGGTGCCTTAATTCCTTCTGATGAAACCGCCGGTAAAAAATGCATTTGTAATCTTGTTGGCCTCAGGTAAAAAGGTTTGTGTACCGGCATGGCTTTTTTAGTACCAAAAATTATACAGGGGATCACTTCTTTTTTTGTATCTATCGCCAGTTTAAACGCACCATCATAAAATGGTTTTAATGGATCATTGGTCCGGTTACGGGTACCTTCGGGATAAATACACATGTGCATGTTATGCCGCAATACTTCCCTCATATCTTCAAAACTTTTAAGGCGGCTTTTGTTGTCGCCCCTGTCAACCAAAACAGATCCCCGTTTATAGAACCAGCCAAAAATGGGCACTTTGGCAAAGGAAGCTTTGGCAATTGTTTTGTTGCCACCGGGTATAAACGGGGCTGATAAGGGAACATCAATTAATGCATTGTGATTATACACTACTACATAGGTTTGTCCTTTTTTAAAATTTTCTTTTCCTTTAATGATTGCGGGACACCCAACCATTCTGAGCCAGGTCCACATCCAAACCCTTGATACGGCTATAAAATAATCCTGCCCTTTGGGCCCCGGTATTAAATAAGCCACCATGGATGGAAGAAAAATAATAAGAAAAGTTAAAGCGAAAGAAAGCATGCCCCAAAAAGCCCATATCCTGCCCAATATATTACCACATATTTCTTTAAAAGAATTGGGTGCTGGCTGTATAGATTGGTTATCTGTATTGGTCAAAACGCTTGGTTATATTTACTGACCTGTGTTTATACAGTGGTCAGGGGGTTAATAATTTCCAGTCAATAGGGGTTAAACCTTGATCAGTTAATAACTCATTTGTTTTTGAAAAATGTTTACAACCAAAAAAACCTTTATCCGCACTAAAGGGAGAAGGGTGCGCTGCTTTTAGAACAAAATGGTTGGTCTCGTCTATCAGTAACTGTTTCTC
>JANYFT010000244.1 GCA_025359625.1 Ferruginibacter sp. | reverse complement strand
TGCATTACCACAGTCATAAAAGTTCTTACCTAACCAACACTACATTACCCTTCAAAATTTTTGTGGCTCCCAATCTGTCTGTACCTTTTATCATCCATACATAGTTGCCAATATCCTGCCTGATACCTCTATAGGTACCATCCCACCCCTCGTGGATATTGCCCGTTTCAAATACCAGTTCGCCATAGCGGTTAAATATCCTGAAATACGCCATGCTGCTTATGCCCACTGCGGTAGGCCTGAAGATATCATTCTTACCATCACCGTTAGGTGTAAACGCATTGGGCACATAAAAGCTGGGGCCTTGCAACACCCTGAGTTTTATGGTATCGTAAGCAGCACAACCTAATTCATTTTTCACCGTCAGTATAAATATTTCATCAGTGGTTAATGTAGCCGAAGGGTTAGCAATAAAAGGGTTGCTAAGCTGGCCCGGTGGCGACCATTCAAATTGCCCGTTGCCCGTGCCGCTTAACTGGTATGGCGTATTGTATTCTGCATTATCATCGTTGCCTGCATTGGCAAATACTACAGGCAGCATAGTTAAGTTAACCACACTGGTATCAAGGCAGCCCTGGCTGCTTTTCACAATCAGTTGATAACTACCCGGCAGGCTAACCATATTGGTAAAAGAAATGGGTTGTTGTTCCTTTGTCCAGTTACTACTTAAGCCTGCTGTGTTATACAATGCCAAAAGATTTAAAGAGTCAGCAAAACATATTTTAATGTATTTATCTGGTCCGAGTGCAGGTTTGCCACTTACTATTACTGTTATCAATGCCCGTGAGCTTTCGCATGATCCACTCACCTGGGTTACATAATAGTTGGCTGCACCTGCAATAGAAGTGGATGGTGTTGGTGCTGTAAGAGACCCTGTGCCACCTGTTATAACACTATACCATTGCAAATGAGCATTTGCAGAGGTAGTGGTTGCAGTAAGCGCTATAGCAAGATTAAACTGGCAATAAGTAAGCGGTGAAACTTTTGGTGCCGGAGGTGTAGCCTGCACAATAAGATCAAGTGTTGCAATGGAATCGCAGCCTGATGAACTGCCAAGAGTAACAACATGCAACCCTGCGCTGGTAAAGCTTTGCCCGTTCCAGGTATAGGGCAAGCGCCCCGAACAAATAGTTACCTGTGTGGTGCTGGTGGCATTTGTTTTTACACCCAGGTTTAATGTGGCAATAGAATCGCATCCATAGCTATCGGGTAATGTTACCGCATAAGTACCGGCGCCTGAATAGGTATGTCCGTTCCAGGCATAAGGTAACTGGCTGGTGCAAATAGTTATGGTAGTGCTGCTGGTAGCAATTGCACGAACACGGAGGTTCAATGTTACAGTAGAATCGCAACCGGTATTGGTTGTTAGGATGGTAGTAAAAGTACCGGCGGCAGCAAAAATATGGCCATTCCAGTTATAAGGTAACTGCGACGGACAAACGCTGATAGCAACGGTATTTTTAATTGGCGTACTTACACTAAGGTTCAGCGTTGCAAGCGAATCACAAATACTGGTGCCGGTCAGCAAAACCGAATAGCTTCCTGCGGCGCTGTAAGCCTTACCGTTCCACGTATAAGGCAATTGATTACTGCAAATAGTAAGATCTGTTTCGCTGGTTACATAAGGAACAACAGTAAGACTAAGTACAGGTACAGAATCGCAACCGGCAGCAGTTGTAAGTGTAACAGAATAAGTGCCTCCCGTGGTGTAACTGTTACCGCTCCACAAATAAGGCAATTGTTTATCGCACACATTTACATTGGTGGTAGAAGTGAGAATTGCCTTTACTATAAGGTTAAGTGTGGCGATTGAATCGCAGCCGTTGCTGCTGGTTAGGGTAACTGGGAAGGTACCTGCAATTGGATAAATATTGCCGTTCCAGGTATAGGGCAATTGATTGTTGCAGATAGTGATTTCTGTGGTGCTGGTAACAGGCGCTCCTACACGAAGGCGCAAAGTAGCAACAGAATCACAACCGCCACTTGTTACCAGGGTAACAGCATAAGTACCTGCGGCCGGGTAACTGTTGCCATTCCATAGATAGGGCAACTGGCTGGTACAGGTATTTATATCAGTAACACTTGTTATCAGATTGTTCACTGCCAGGTTTAGTGTTGCTACCGAGTCACAGCCAGCGCTGTTCACCAGGTTCGCCACATAGGTGCCCGCAGTAGTATAAGTATTGCCATTCCAATGGTAGGGCAACTGGTTATTGCATACCATGATATTGGTAGTGCTGGTTAAAAATAATTGTACAAAAAGATGCAGCGTAGCAACTGAATCGCAGCCGCCACTACCCATGATTGTTGCGTTGTAAGTGCCGCTGCTGGTATACACATTCCCGTTCCAGGTAAAAGGCAGCTGTGCAATGCAAATGGCAATGGCAGTAACGCTTGTCTTGGTTGTACTAACGGTCAGGTGCAAGGTCACCACAGAATCACAGCCGCCACTGCTGGTAAGGGTTGCCACATAAGTACCACCGCTGCCGTACAAATGGCCGTTCCATTTATAAGGTATTTGATTGATGCAGATATTGATGCTGGTATCGTTTGCGGTTACCGGGTTTACCGAAAGGTCCAAATTGGCTGTAGAATCGCAACCGCCACTACTGATTAGCGTTATTGAATAATAGCCCGGTATGGTATATGGCTTGCCATTCCAGGTAAAGGGCAACTGGTTGCTGCACAATTTTTTTACTGTAGTGCCCGGCGGAATAGGCTGAACAACAAGGTGCACCGCATCAATGGAATGACAGGGATCTATTATTCTTGATGGCACAATTGGATAATCACCCGGTGCCGTAAAAATATGCCCATGATAATCAAAAGGAAACAGTTTGGCGCAAAGTAGTAAACTATCAGTTTTTACAGAAGGTGTTTCAACCATAAGCTTTAATGTGGCTACAGAATCGCAACCTGCGGCAGTAACAAACGCCGCTGTGTAAGTGCCTCCTGATGTATAACTGTTGCCATTCCAGGTATAAGGCAATTCGGTGTTGCAAATAGTTTGGTTGGTGGTGTTGGTTAAAGATGTTGCAGTTGCCAGCTGAAGTTTTGCAACAGAATCGCAGCCACTGCTGCCTGTAAGCGTCAATGAATAAATGCCCGCAGCAGGATATGTATTTCCATTCCAGGTATAAGGCAGCTGGCTATCGCAAATAGTAATATAGGTGATGGTGGTTTTAACAGCTGTTACCGATAAAATAAGATTTGCAATAGAATCGCAATTCAAATAACTTTTCAACGTAACAGCATAGGTACCTGCGGCGGGGTAACTTTTCCCGTTCCAGGTGTAAGGCAATTGGTTGGGGCAGATAGCTACCCTTGTGATGCTTGATACAGCGGGGTTAACTTTTAAATCCAATTTGGCCACCGAATCGCAACCATTGCTAGCCGCCAATATTACTGAATATACTCCTGCGGCAGTATAGGTGCGTCCATTCCAACTATAAGGAAGTTGGTTAGTACAAATAATGGCGGATGTAGTGCTGCCGGCCATAGGTTTTACGGCAAGTATCAGGCTCACTAAAGAATCACAACCTGCCGTACTTTTAAGTGTTACTTTATAAGTACCTGCAGCAGCATAACTGTTACCGTTCCAGATAAAGGGAAGCTGGTTGCTGCACAAAGTTTTACTGGTAGTGCTTGTTACAAAATTATTAACGGTTAAACTTAGTATGGGGACCGAATCGCACCCGCCAGAACTGGTGAGCGTTACCGAATAAGTGCCGCTGGCTGTATAGGAATGCCCGTTCCAGGTATAGGGCAACTGATTATCGCAGATGATAACATTGGTAACACTGATCCCGACATTTATCACCGACAGGTTCAATATCGCAATAGAATCTGCACCATTACTGCCAACAAGGGTAGCTGAATAAGTACCAGCAGTAAGGCATTTAATACTGTTCCAGGTATAGGGTAACTGGTTATTGCAAATGGTAATATTAGTAGTACTGGACAGCAGAAAATGTAAAGGTATCGCAGGAACATCATTAAGGAGGCTTCCCTTTGCAGTCCCCCGAGCCTGCCCATACATGCACCATGGATACGATACTAATCAGTACGCACAGGTAAATTCTAAGGATGATGGGTTGGCTCTTCATTATTCCTTTCATTATTGCAGGCCTGTCCAGGAATCTGGTGGAAGGAAGTTATTGGCAACATAAAAACATAGCCAACAACCGGTTGATTTCGATAATTTTCTAACCCTTTCCCAGAATTGCAATACAGAAAATCCTTTAAGCAATAATTAAGCCGTTATGAAAGAAGAGGGGATAACTTTTTTATAGTTTTTTATTGCCGTAAAATTATTATCCGGGCTAAGAAGTTCTAATGAAATATTTTTTAAAACAACTGACTCCGCATTTGTTGAAATCAAATAATAAATATTGCGGGTGACAGCTTAATGCTCAGTTCTCCGAATTGTTATGCTGATGGGGAGACTTCCATTTATAGAAGACTTTGATGCGTAATTAAATACTTCTATCATCTCTCCATATTTGATAATGGCGAAATTCTACTCTTAAAAAAATCGCCGGGAAATCTTTTAACTGAAGACGCCGGGCGACAATGCATTTAAGCAGGCTGATTCTGTTATTTATGCCAGCTTTTTAACCCCAATATTTTCTCTCCCAATTCTGTCAGTTCAGCACGGTCATATTTTGTTTGTTCCCATTTGCGTGGGTCGCCGGGAAAGGCGTATCCTTCAGGTGCAATGCGGTCTTTCCATGAATTGATACGCCAGTTACGCAGTTCTACATTTTCTTCCACCGCAGGTGTCATAGAAATGTACTGTGCCAGCCTTGGCCGGTCGCTTTCATTTTTCCGGATGCCATGTGCAAGCATGCTGTCCCATATCAGCAGGTCGCCCTTTTTACACAATATTTTTTTAATTTCAAAACCCGTGGTATCAGGTTTAAATGGGTCCCTGTCTGCAGGTTGCGTTTTCACCCATTCATCAAATGTTTTGAACAGTTCGGGCACACACTGAAAGCCGCCTGTAAATTCATCCGTATCGCTCAAAGCCAATACGCCCTGCACGTTCACCGGTTTGGGCACCATACTGGTATCAATATCAAAATGAATAAATGCTTTGTATTCGTGGCCCGGCCGCACAGGGAAATTAAGGTTGGCCCTGTCAATGGTAACCCACAATTCTTCTATGCCCCAAAGGTCAACAAATATATCATACACTTTTGGGTTCATGCGGTTCTCCCACATGTAAGGGTGATTATATATTTCAACCATCCCCGTGTTTTTCAACTCCTTCATTTGTATTTCTGCCCTTGCTTCGGCATACCAGGTCTCCCGGTCATTGGGGTCCTTATCTTCAAACTCCCACAACAGGTTTGCCATCTTTTCTACATTTTCTGCTGGCACTGCGTTTGGTATAACCACGTAGCCGTTATTTTTCCAGAATGCCCATTGCTCTTCCGTTAATACCCGCAATGGTTTTCCGTTGCTGCGGTCGTTTAGTTTATGTGCCGTACGTGCCACCGATGCGTTGCCCGGCGTTTGTTTATCATCGTACAGTTTGCCCATGGTATTCATGGTCATGGTTTGTTTTTCTTCCACTTGCATAGCGATCGTTTTTTATTGATGAGATAATATGTTTAAATAATAAAAATTAAATGCTTTTTTTACACGAAATAGCAAACACAGATCAGCAAATAATACAGTCCTTTTAGTTTGTAAGTCCTGTTACAAATATGCTTCACTACGCCCCATCCACCTTTATCGCTGACCGGTTGGTGGCTGACGATAACTGGCTAACCAGGTAAGTGACCATGCTGGCTATTTCATCAACTGTTGCAAAACACTGCTGCCAACCATTGTTAAAGCAAGGACAATCATTAGTACTGTTTTTTCATTTTGACAAATTTTATTCAGATTTTAATTGACAGGACAATATTACTAACCTTCTGAACAAATTTTCATTTCAAGTCCAGCCAGGTCCAAAATATAAATAGTTGTATATTTAAAACCCAGTTAACCGGCGATATGATCTACCGGGTTGTAGGGAACATTGATCGGCGTATTATTTATTTTATTGGCAATTATAAAACAGTTTAAATGATGAAAAAAGAAAGAAAGATTTATTATGGCACTGTGAAAGTAAGTTATGGCATGTACATAATAGATGAAGTAAGAAAGAGAATTAATAAAGACCACCCCACCGAAACGGATATAAAAAAAATGCTGCAGAAAAATACAAAACAACATGCAGGCAAGCTTTCTGTGGCCAAACAAATATCAAGGTATTGCAAGACGGATAAAGATTATTTACTGAAGGCAAAAGAAGAGACATTAGAGCTCATTGCCACATCCCTCCACTTACCTATTAAACATTTTAATGAATTTTATGAACGCATCAACCAGTTGTATAAAAGAAGTACCAACTATTATACCTACCTGGAAAAAGCTGAATCATACCTGCTGCAGTTTAAAGCCGCCAATGATGAAATATATTTTAAAAGGCTGCTGGATTACCGGGAAGATGGTGGTGTAAAAACGGTACTGATCGACTACCCTTTTGGCGAGCTGGACATTAACTTGCCGGCCAGCCATTTTGGTGCTTATACCGATATTAAAACGGAGGTGCTGTTTAAACAACTATGCCTTCAGATGAATGTGATTAACTACAAACTCATAACCGATTCATCTGTTGTAGATTGTTTGAGAAGCAAAGCAGGAAGCCCGAAACATGGATCAATATTGGTTTATTTGGCAACAGGCTTACGGAGTGGTTATTAAAAAAACAAGTATTCCGCAATTGCTTCGACTGGCTGCCACAACAAAATAAAATAGTTATAAAAGGAAAAGAATACGCCGCCAACAGGGAAAAGAAGCTGGATTATGGTGTGTTTGCAAGGCTGCACCTGAGCAACCGGAGAACCATCATCGTTATTGGGGGCATTGAAGGATATGGAACAGAAAAGACTGGCGAATATGTATGGAGAAACTGGCGAAAAATATACGACATCGTGATTGCCCATGAAGGCAGTTCGTTAATTATCTTGTATAAGATTTCTAACGGAAAAATACACCAGCAGGAAGTGATTGTGCTGCCCGGAGAATAAAATCCTGGTGGCAGGTATCCTATTCATTTTTATTATCGTGTAAATTTTCACCTGCCTCCAGGAGTATTTTTTTTATCAGCACAATTTGCCCCAAATGGTAATGGATATGTTCAATGATCCCGTGAATATTTTTGTAGTAGTTTCCGTATTTTTTATCAGAAAAGTCTTCCCAAAGCTTGCTCTCTGGCAACTGTTCAATATGGCTGGCAAAGTTTTTGGCATCAGCCCAGGTCTTATGCAGCAATTTTTCCCAGTCTTGCTTCGATACAATCGGTGGATCGTCAAAACTATATTTATCATGGGCATCCAGTGGTTCTCCCTGAAATACCTTCAGCACTGCACTTACAAAATAATTGCAATGGAAAACGAGTGCGGCAATGGTATTAAAAGAATGTACTTGTGTGGTAGCTTGTTGCCAGGTTACATCCCCCAGATTATCCTTAAGGTTTACCGAAGTCCAGTTTCCTCCAAAATGAACTTCTCTAAAGTGTTTTGCTATTTGCGCTGTTAAACTCATGTGCGTAGTTTTTAAGGATATGGAGAGCCAATTTTGCTGTACAATTAATATTTTGTGAAGCGGATGAATGGAGACCGAAAATTTCATTTTGTAATATCACTAAAACTTTAACCCACTACCCATTCGAACAAAAGCTTCCGCTGCTGATACATTTATTTCTATCCCCCTGAATGTTTCCATCATGCCATGGTTGCAATCAGCAGCTGCATAAATGCCCGGAGGGTTTTGGCTGGTATGACAAAACACCGCTTTCCTCTTTTGCTCTTTGGTACTCGTGAT